>JAICPQ010000008.1 GCA_025929745.1 Burkholderiales bacterium
ACTCAGTAAACGAATCTGACAAGACCATCACCCTCAAGCTTGAGGGGAGCACATTCGCAAACATCCTCGCAGCGGGCGAGCAGAAACGAAACATTACCTTTCTCACTGCGGACGAACTGAGGTTCACAAATCCCAGAACTCCCGCAGGCGCGACGTTAGAAGTAGGCTGGAAACGAGCCCAATAGCGTGCGACGATCATCGGCACCTACGCTGGGCAGGCGCCGCGATCAAGATCGCTGCGTGTCCTCACTTCGAATGGATTTAGCGAAAGGTTTAACGACCTGGCAGCGATTTCCAGCTGCTTAAACATTGGCGCGAAACTGGAGTTGGCGGGATTGACCAGAATCGCCACCCGCGTCACGCCAGGCATCACTTCTTTAAGCAGTTCCAGCCGTTTCGCCATGATTTCCGGACCAAAAGTGGTAGCTCCAGTGACGTTTCCCCCCGGCCGGGCAAGGCTGCTGACAAGGCCCATGGCAACAGGGTCGCTGCTGGTCGCAGGAATCACAATGGGAATCGTCTTGGTGACGCTACTTGCCGCAGCGAGAGCCTTTATGCCAAAGGCCACGATCACATCAACCTTGAGACCAGCGAGTTCGGCTGCGAGGCCGGGCAGCCGATCGTAATTGCCCTCGGCCGATCGAATCTCAATGGCAATGTCCTTGCCCTCGGCATAGCCGCGGTCGCGCAGGCCGGCGCGCAGAGCCTCGATGCGGCTGGCTTGATCGGAAAGTGTCTCGGAAATCAGGAACCCGACTCGGGGAACCTTCCCCTCTGCCTGCTGAGCCAGCGACGTAAATGGCGCCGCGATGGCGCCGAAACACAATGCGAGCACCCGTCTGCGGTTGATCATTCGACAACGCTTCACTGCGCCTTTATCCCGGCCGCGCGAATGATCTTCTCCCAGCGCGCGCGTTCCGTCGTCACCATCGCCGCGAACTGATCCGGCGTATTGCCGACCAGGCGCGCGCCGCTTTGCGCGAAGCGCGCCTGCATTTCGGGGTCCTTCACTGCGCGCGCGGTTTCCTCGGCGAGGCGGTTGACCACAGGGCGCGGGGTTTTGCCGGGGGCGACAAGGCCGAACCACGATGAGGCCTCGAAGTCCTTCACGCCGCCTTCGGCGATCGTCGGCACCTCCGGCAGCTGGGCGAGACGCTCTTTTGCGGCGACGCCGAGCGCGCGCAGCGTGCCGGCCTTGATCTGTGCCATCACGGTCGGGGGGTTGTCGAACATGGCGTGCGTCTGCCCGGCCATCGCGGCGTTCACCGCCTCGGCCGCGCTCTTATAGGGGACGTGCTGCAGCTTGATGCCCGTCGCCTGCATGAAGAGCTCCATGCCCAGGTGACCGGTGGTGCCGTTGCCCGGCGAGCCGAAGAAAAGGCCGCCGGGCTCGCGCTTCGCAGCCTCGATGAACTGGGCGACATTCTGCGCGGGAAGCTGCGTGCGCACGACGAGGAGCATCGGCATCTCCGCCACGACGGAGACAGGCTGCAATGCGGTGGCCGGATCGAACGGCATCTGCGCGTACAGAAATTCGTTAATCGTCAGGATGCCGGCCGAGGACATGAGGAGCGTGTAGCCGTCGGGCTCGGCGCGCGCCACGATGTCCGCGCCGACATTGCCGCCGGCGCCGGGACGGTTCTCGACGATGAAAGGCTGGCCCGTCGATCTTGCGAGTCGCTCGCCGAGCGCGCGCGCGAGCACGTCGGCGAGACCACCGGGCGCGAACGGCGCGACGATGCGCACCGGCTTCGCGGGGTATTGCGCGGCCGCGGCACACGAAAACCCGATCAACACCGAGAGGAGAAGTACCTTCATGACAGGCGCCAGACCTTTTCCGGCGTGAGCGGCATGTCGACGTGGCGCACGCCGAGCGCGTCGACCACCGCATTCACCACCGCGGCGGGCGCGCCGACGGCGCCGGCCTCGCCCGCGCCCTTCACGCCGAGCGGATTGGTGGTGCAAGGCACGTGGTGGAAGCGGCAATCGAGCCGCGGCAGGTCGCCGGCGCGCGGCATGGCGTAGTCCATGAACGAGCCGGTGAGGAGCTGGCCGGTCTGCGGATCGTATACCGCGTGCTCGAGCAACGCCTGGCCGATACCCTGGACCGTGCCGCCCTGGACCTGGCCTTCGAGCAGTTTGGGATTCATCGCGCGGCCGAAGTCGTCCACGATGGTGTAGCGCTCGATCACGACGCCGCCGGTGTCCGCATCGACCTCCACTTCGCAGATGTGACAGCCGTTTGGATAGGTGTAATCCGCCGGCGCACGCGTTTGCGTGCTCTCAAGCTCGCCCAGGTCGAAGAGCGCGACTTTGCGGTCGGTACCGGCGATACGAAATTCGCCGTCACTGTATTCGATATCCGTGGCTGCGGCCTCGAGCCTGCGCGCCGCTTCCTGCTTTCCTTTCTCGATCACATCGTCGGCGGCGCTCAACGCCGCCACCCCGCCGAGCGCGAGGAAGCGCGAGCCGCCGGTCAGCCCTTCCGCGGGCACGATATCCGTGTCGCCCTGCACGACATTGATGCGCTCGGCCTCGATGCCGAGCCTGTCGGACACGAGCTGTACGAAGGTCGTGGTATGTCCCTGGCCGTTGTCCTGCATGCCGGAGAACACGGTGACGCCCTTGCCGTCCACTTGTAGACGCACCGTGTCGCCCGGCCCGCCGCCGCAGCGCTCGATGTACATGCCGATGCCCAGCCCGCGTTTCCTGCCTCCTTTCTCGGACGCCGCTTTGCGCGCCGCGAATCCCTTTGCCTCCGCGGCCTCGAGCGCGCGGTCGAGGACCGCGGCGAAATCGCCGGAGTCGTAGCGGCTTTCGACCGGCGTCTGGTAGGGCATGTCGGAGGGCTGGATGAAGTTTCGCCGCCGCAGCTCCTCTGGCGCGAGGCCGAGCTCGCGCGCCGCCACATCGATCACGCGCTCGAGCAGATAGATCGCCTCGGGCCGTCCGGCGCCCCGGTAGGCGTCCACCGGCACGGTGTTCGTCAGCGTGCCCTTGATGTTGAGGTGGATCGCCGGGATGCGGTAGACGCCCGAAAGCATCGGCGCGGCGAGTTGCGGAATGAACGGGCCGAAGTTGGAAAGGTACGCACCCATGTTGGCCCATGTCGTCACGCGCAGCGCGAGGAAACGTCCGTCGCGATCCGTGGCGAGCTCGGCGACCGAGTGGTTGTCGCGTCCCTGCGCGTCGGAGAGGAAGCTCTCGCTGCGCTCCGCGGTCCAGCGCACGCTGCGCTTGAGCTTCCGCGCCGCCCATACGACCGCAGGCTGCTCCGGATAAAGGAAGATCTTCATGCCGAACGCGCCGCCGACGTTGCCGGATACGACGCGCAGCTTTTCGCGCCCGGTCTTGAGAATCGTGTCGGCAATCTGCCCATACAGGTGATGCGGTCCCTGGCTCGGCGTGTAGAGCGTCGTGCGCCCGCTCGCGGCGTCGTATTCGGCCAGCGCGGCGCGCGGCTCGATCGGATTCGCGACGAGGCGGTTGTTCACGAGCTCAAGCCGCGTGACATGCGCCGCCTTTCGCATCGCTGCCTCGGTCGCGGCCTTCGCACCGAGATCGATGTCGAATGCGACCTCGCCTTTGCGCGTGTCGGTGCTCGCGGGCAGCGGCTCGTAGTCGACCTCGACGCTGTCCGCGGCATCCTTCGCCTGCGCAGCCGTCTCGGCGATCACCATCGCCACCGGATCACCGACATGTCGAACCGTGCCGATCGCGAGGAGCGGCCGGGGCGGCTCCTTCAGGCCTTCGACTGGAACGAGGCACGGCACGTTGCCGAGCCGATCGGCGGCAACATCTTTCCCAGTGAGGATCGCCATCACACCCGGCGCATTGGCGGCGGCGGTTGCGGAGATCGCCTTGATCCGGGCGTGCGCGTGCGGTGAGCGTACGAAGCACACATGCGCGGCGCGGGCGAGCGAAAAATCGTCCGTATAGCGGCCCCCACCGCGGAGCAGCAAGTCGTCTTCCAGGCGAGTGACTGATTGTCCGAGCGCAAATTTCATTCTTGGATGTTACTGCGCCTCGATTAGTATTTTGGTATGGCGCTCAACTGGTTCACCGCTTTCAAGGTCATTCCCTGGACCCAGGTCGTGCAGAACGCGCCCACGGTGCTACGCGGCGCTAAGAAGCTCTGGGGCATGGTAGGCACCAATGCGGCGCAGCCCCCGGCCGTGGAACCTTCGCGCCTCGAGCACGAAGTCGCGGATGTCAAGCACGAGGTCGCGAAGGCGGCCGAAGTCATCACGTCGCTCGCCGAGCAGAACGGTCGTCTTGTGGAGGCGGTGGAAATTTTGCGCGTGCGCACGCGGGTTCTCACCGTTGCGATCGTCGCCTTGTCGGTAGGGGTAATCGCGCTCGCCGCCAGCCGGCTGATCGGATGAAGTCCGCACTGTCCGCCGGCTGCGCTACGGCGGGCGTGCTACTCGTGATTGCGTCCGCGGTCGCGCCCGATGACTGGTATCCGGCGGTGGCGCTCTTTGGCGGCCTGGCGCTTCTCATGGTGTCGCACGCGCTCACGCCGTGCATCGACCGCATCGCGGTATGGCGCAAGCAGCTTCTGAAGTAACCGAACTGCATGCCGCGGTGAAGCGCGGCGACCTGCCGGCAATGCGCCGCCTGCTCGAGCGAAATCCCGCGCTGGCGAACGCACGCAGCGAAACCGACGCGCGCGGGACATTCCCCTTGCATGTCGCCGCCGAAACCGGGCAAGCCGGCGCGGCTCGGCTACTCCTCGAATACGGCGCGGACGTGACCGCGCGCGATCTCGAGAACGACGCGATCCCGCTCGGCTGGGCGGCGTTCTTTGGCCGCCCGGACGTGGTGGAAGTTCTCATCAACGCGGGCTCGGAGCGGAGTCAGCGCAACAAGCATGGCTTGACGCCGCTCGGCTGCGCGGTGGGCGGTGCCGAGGGCCGGTGGCGGAAGTTCTCCAGCGCGACCATCAAGGACTGGGAAAAGGCGGCGGAGATTCTGCGCGGACAAGGAGCCGAAGAGTAAGAGTCCGGCCCCTTTCCGGGTCCTGGCACCTTTTACAGGAGATCCTTCCACTTCGCGCGCGTCTTCTCCTGCAGGTCTTTCGAAGCTTCGGCGACGGCCGGAAAGTCGTGGAGGTGGTCCCACGGACGGCAGGCATCGATGACCGCCTTGGACGTCCACGGCGTGTCGGAGCCGTAGGCGACGTACATCGGGTCGTTCTTCGATCCCATGCCGCGGCGGATGATGTCGATGTCCACGGCGGGGTCCGTGCGCGTGGCCACCGCCCACATCACCTCGTGCAAATTCGACGGGTCGATGTCATCGTCGACCACCACGGAGTAGCGCGACATGTAGGCGCCGACGCCGCACTGGCTCAGCAGATGTCCGGCCTGGCGGGAGTGGCCGGCATAGCGCTGCCGGATCGCCACGACGTTGAACATGCGCGCGCCGCCGATCTCGTGCGCCCAAACGGCCTTCACCTCCGATAAGCCCGACGCGACGAGCGCGTCGTGCAGAAGCGCGGAACGCATCACAGCCTTGGAATACGAGTAATCGTTCGGCGGCTTCGCCGGCGGGCTTCCCATGAGGATCGGGTTGTCGCGGTAATGCACGCGCGACACCGTCATGCACGGCGCAGTGCCGGCTTTGCCCGGGTAATAGCCGTGGAACTCGCCAAACGGCCCTTCGGTGCGCTCGTCGTTCGGCTCGACAAAACCTTCCAGCACGATCTCCGAGGCGGCCGGAAATGGAAGTCCCGTGACCTCGCCCTTCAGCACCGCGACCGGCTCGCCTAGGATCGCGCCGATGTAATTCCATTCGCACATGCCGAACGGGATCTCGATGCCGGAGATGAGATAGCCGAGCGGGTCGGAGCCGAGCACGATAGCCATCGCAAAGCGCTTGCCTGCCTTCTTGTGCTTCTCGTATTGGATGCGCCCGTGCTTGCCCGGCACCATGTCGACGGCGACGTGTTTCGAATCGAGCACCTGCGCGCGATAGGTGCCGACATTCACCCAGTCGGAGTCGAGGTCGCGCGTGACCACCGAGCATCCGGTGCCGATGTAGCGCCCGCCGTCCATCTCGTGCCAGCACGGTGACGGAAACGCGAGCACATCGGGCTCGCTCTGCACGTTCTCGAGAACCGCGCCGGTCGTCGCGACGATCGGGTCGTACTTCGGCGCCTGCGCTTGCCATTGCGCGGGCTTGCCGCGCAGCGTCTCGACCAGTCCCTGGTGCGTCGCCTGCACCGGCAGACGGAGGATCGAGGAAAGGCGCGCCGGACTGCTTGTGCTGCACGTGAGCACGCGAAAACCCTTGGGATAGCCCTTGATCTCGTCGAAGAGAAGCGCGGGCGGCGCGTCCTTCTTGACGTTGAGCTCGCTGATCGCGCCAAGCTCGAGGTTCCAGTCGGCGCCGCGCACCTCGCGCAGTTCCCCCAGCTTTTCGACCTGCGCGAGCCACGGCCTGAGATCCAGAGGATTCCCGCTCATCGCGGCGCATTATAAGATCGAGCGATGAAAGCCCTGCTCGCGCTTCTCCTCGGCGTTTCGGTTTTCTCGGCAACCGCACAGACGTATCCCGCGCGCAGCGTTCGCATGCTGGTCGGCTTTCCGCCCGGCGGCGGCACCGACATCATGGCGCGCGTGCTTGCGCCGCAGCTCCAGCAGCAGCTCGGACAGCCCTTCGTGGTCGAGAACCGCCCGGGCGCAACGACCAACATCGCGAGCGATCTCGCGGCCAAGGCGGCGCCCGACGGCTACACGCTGCTCTTCACCACATCCGCGCTTGCGATCAACATGTCGCTTTACAAGAATCTGCCCTTCGACGCGCTGCGCGACTTCACGCCGATCTCGGTGTTCGCGGAGAGCCCGAACCTGCTCGTTGCGCACACGAGCGCCGGTGCCAACGTGAAGGAGCTCGTCGACCAGGCTAAGGCCAAGCCGGGCGCTATGAACTACTCCTCAGCCGGCGCGGGCACCAGCCAACACATGGCGGGCGAGCTCTTCAAGGTGCGCACGGGAAGCTCCATCACTCACGTGCCATACAAGGGCACCGCCGCGTCGTTGACCGCGGTGATCGCCGGCGAGGTGCATTTCAGCTTCGCCAACGTGCCGGCGATCATTGGCCACGTGCGAAACAACCGGCTGCGCGCGCTCGCGGTCGCCGGCCCCAAGCGCTCGGACCTCATGCCCGATGTGCCGACCATGCAGGAGGCCGGCGTGAGTGGGGTCGAGGTGCCGGTCTGGTATGCGCTCCTCGGACCCGCGAATCTGCCCCGCGATGTGGTCAAGACGCTGAACGACGCAACCGTGCGCGCCGCGCGCTCGCCGGAGCTGCGCCAGAAGCTGGCCGATCAGGGCGCGGAAGCGGTCGGCAACAGTCCCGAGGAATTCGGCAAGCTCCTGCGCGAGGAAGTGGCGAAGTGGGCCGAGATCGTGCGCGTTTCGGGCGCCAAAGCGGAATGAGTCTCTGAACCCGTACAAGGCGCCCACCGCCGCGGTGGCGGACGCCGGCGATGCCATGCAGCCGGTGCGGCTCTTCTCCGCCTCCGGCCGCATCGGTCGCGCGCGTTACATCGCCTACGGCTTCGGGCTTTACCTGCTGTCCATGTTGGCCGGCGTGGTGGGGGCGCGCCTCTTCGGCGAAGTCGGCGCCGTGCTGGCAACGGTGGCTTGGGTGGCCATGGCAGTGCTCGGCGTGATGCTTACCGTCCAGCGCTGCCACGACTTCAATGTGACAGGCTGGTTCGCGCTACTCATCGTCGTGCCGCTCGCCAACCTCGTCTTCCTCTTCATTCCCGGAACCGACGGCCCGAACCGCTTCGGCGCGCCGACGCCGCCCAACAGCGTCGGCGTGCTCGTCGTTGCATGGCTGATTCCCGGCATCGTCATCGCGGGCATGATCGCCGCGATCGCGCTGCCCGCGTATGAGGCCTACCTGCAGCGCTAGGCGCGCCGGATCTCTTCGAGCACCGGCCGTAGGTAGCCGAGGAACGCCTCCGGGTTCTCGCTCATCGGAAAGTGGCCGAGGCCTTTCATGACGGTCATCTTTGCGCCCTTGACGCGCTCCGCCACGGCCGCGGTATCGCGCGGGGACGCCGAGTAGTCGTACTCGCCCGTGAGGAGATAGAGCGGGCAGACACTCGTGTCGATCGCACCGATGCGGCTGCGGATGTCGCCTTCCACCTGGTAGAAGTGAAGGTCGCCGGTGAAGATTCCCGGCCCGCCCTGCATGTAATGCCAAACCGTCTCCCAGCGCTCCTTCTCGGGGCTGAGCGGGGACATGAGACCGTAAGCCACCGCGCCGCAGGCGCGCCCGCCGTGCACCTCGGGATGATCGAGCCAGGCGGCGTCGTAGTAGCGCTCAACGAAAGCGCCGCTCTGCAGGCCGATCAATGCTCGCAGCTCGCGCGCATGCTTGAGCGCGAGGTCTAGCACGATGCGTCCGCCGATCGAGCAGCCCATGACCACCGGCCGCTCAAGCCCCATCTCGCGGATGAACTCCATGATCAGGCCGGTGTAGGCGCCGGTGGTCAGCCGATAGTCCTCTTTCTCCCAGCCGGGCGGCGGCGACGATTTCCCGTGCCACGGCATGTCGAACGCGATCACCCGATAGCTCTTTGTTATTGAGGAATCGTTGAGAACCGCACGGTATTGCCGGCCGTCCGAGCCCGCGGTGTGCAGGCATACCAGCGGGATGCCCTTCCCGGCCTCCTCGAAATACATGCGGCAGCCGCTGATGTGCGCGTAGCGCCCGACGATCGGCTCGATCTTCATGCTTTGCGCGGCCTGGCGAGCACGAGCTTCACATACATGAGGTACGCCATGAGCACGCGCTGATCGCCTTCGAACTTCACGTCACCGCGGCGCAGGAGCGCAAAGAGATCGTGCCAGCCGGGCGCCGGAGGGTTCTGCCAGAACTTCTCCCAGCATTGCGCCTTCGCGCGGATCGCGAAGCTCCACGAGCGCATCACAAAAGGCCCCGTCGCCACGGCAAGCTTGCCATCGCTGACCGTGCAGAGATACTGGTCGTCGCCCACCTCGACCATGAACGTCTCGTTCATGCCGCGGCCCCAGCGGACGATCGCGGGGTCTGCGTTGACCAGCTCGGGAAGATTTTCAAACACCAGAAATCGTGGTCTGTCCCTGTTTATTTTTCAGCGCGCTGCGAGAAGCTGCGGCCGAAGACGCCCTCGGCGATGCGGTTCTTGAGGATCTCGATGGAGCCGCCGGCGATCATCCAGCCGCGGCAGCGGCGCGCGCAGTACTCGACGAGCTCCTCCTGGCTGTAGCCCATGGCGCCCATCACCTGGAGCGCTTCGTTCGCGACGTCGAAGCCGGTGCGGTTGCAATGCGCCTTGGCGATCGCGGTCTCCTCCGCTGAAGGCAGGCCGCGGTCCGCGTTGGCCGCGGCGCGGTAGAGCAGGAGCTGCGCCGCGTCGAGCTGGATTTTCATGTCGGCAAACTTCCATTGCAGGCCCTGGAATTCCGCGAGCAGGCGCCCGAACTGCTTGCGCTCGAGCGCCCACGCGCGCGCGCGCTCGAAGGCGTAGCGCCCGAGCGCGAGCGAGCGCGACGCGTTGCCGATACGCTCGACGTTGAAGCCGGCCATCTGTTTCTTGAAGCCGCCTTCGCGCAGCACGACCATGCCCGCCGGCACGCGCACGTTGTCGAAGTGGAGCTCCGTCCACTCCTCGCCCGACATGAACTTCGAGGGCTTGCCGCGCCGCACGCCTTGCGCCTTCGTCTCCACAAGGACCGAACCGATGCCACCGACGCCGGGACCGAAGCGCACATACGTGAGGATCACTTCGGCGTACGCCGAATGCGTGGTGAAGATCTTGGAGCCGTTGATCAGCCAGCTGTCGCCGTCAGGAGTCGCGCTCGTCTTGAGGTCGGTTACGGCGGAGCCGGCGTCCGGCTCGGTCATGCCCACCGAGATCACCGCCTCGCCGCCTAGCAGGTGCTTGAGGAACTTCGATTTCTGCTGCGCAGAACCGTACTCCGCCAGCACGCGGATCGGGCCGAAGTTACCGGCCTGCACGACGTCCGCACTGCGCGGGCAGACGGAAGCGACGGTTTCGATCGCGATGACGGCGTCCATCAACGTACCGCCCTGCCCGCCGTCGGCTTCCGGGATCGTGATGCCGAGCAGCCCCTGCTTCGCCATCAGGCGCGCCACGTCCCACGGGTACTCAGGGCTGTGCGCGCGCTCGCGCGCGCCGTCGGCGAGATGCTTCCTGGAAAAGCCGAGCACCGAGTCGCGGAACTGCGCCTGCTCGGCGGTCAGCTGGAAGTCCATGAAGCGCGATGGTAGCCGAGCGGTACCGGGGCCTTTTCGAAGAATGGCGGCGTCTCGGAAAGCTCGAGCACCGGTTTCAAGTAGCGGATGCGCCCGTCGGGCGCGTCCATCTCGGCCATCAGTGGCTCGAGCTCGACTTCGGGCAGCTCTTCCGCAACGGCCGCGTACGCGGACACCAACCCCAGGTCGACGATCCACTTTCCCACGCGCGCGAGCGCCACGCGCACGAGCCAGCTGCCGCCAATGCTCGCGCGCCGCGCGAGGGCAACGCACACCCCGAATGCCATCAGGTAGCCGCTCACGTAGTCGATCGCCGAAACCGGCAGGAGGCGCGGCTTCGCCCCCTCTGTCATACCGCTTACCGCCTGGACGATGCTGTCGAATCCGCGCCGCTCGCGCCACGGACCCGTATCGCCCCACGCACTGAGCGAGGCGTACACGATGCCGGGCCGCAACGCGGCGACGGCCTCCGGAGAAAAGCCGCGCGCGGCGAGCGTGCCGGGCCGGTAGGACTGGATGAACACATCGGCCTCGCGCACCAGCTTACGCAACACCTCCGGCTCCGAGCGCAGATCGAGTCGCGCCGAGCGCTTGCCGATGCCGGTATCGAGCTCGACGAGACCGGAGTTCGGAAGATGGGCCGCGCTGATCTTGAGGACATCGGCGCCATGCTCGGCAAGGCTCTTGCCGCAGGTCGGACCGGCGAGCACGCGCGTGAGGTCGAGCACCCGCACGCCGCCGAGCGGGCGCGCCGCGCGCCTGGGTTCCGGCGGCGCATCGCCGACGCGAGCGATCTCGACAAGCGGCTGCGAGGTGATCGCCGCCGCCTGCGGGTGCCGGCGCCATTGCTCCTCGCTTCGCACGTAGCCGGCGCATCCGCCCGCCGCGTGGATTGCGTCCTCGAGAGCCATGCCGTGCCACGAGCGGCTTGCCGCCTCCGCGCGCTCGCGCTCGGCCGGCGTGTCAAGCACGCGCATCGCCGCGTCGCGATGGTTGGGGAAGTTGCAATGGATGCTGACCCATCCGTCGCGCACCGGATAGAAGCCGCTCAACGGGTCCCACGGCGACGGTAGCGACTTCCCATCGATCTTGAGATAGCGCGCGCTGCGCAACGATATGGCCGCGGCGCGTGCGTTGACGCGGATACGCTGCGCTTTGCCAGCGAGGCTGGTCACCGCGATACCCAGCGCGCCGAGCGCGGCCGAGGCCGCGGCGGCGATGCGATAGCGCACCGGGAGCACCGGGTCGTCGCCGAAAATCTCGACCGGCGCCTCTTGCGCGCCGACCGAGCGCAATACCTCGCCGAGCGCGCTCACGAACCGAGCGTCTTGACGAGGACCGGGAAGTACTTGCCGCCGTGGCCGGCGCGCTTCGCCCGCTCGAGCGCGGCGCGCGCGTTCTGGGCGCCGCGAAGTTCCAATGCAGTCTCTTTGGCCAAATCCAGCGCATAGCCGAGGTCCTTCAGCGCGTATTCGACCGAATAGGCGCGCTCGGGAAACTCTTCGCGCAGCAACGCTTTCATGCCGTGGTTGCGCAGCGCGAAGCTGTCCGCCGAGCCGGTCGTGAGCGCCTCGAAGAGCCGCTGCGGCGAAAGGCCGGCCTTGCGCGCCAGCGTCACCGCCTCGGCCAGGGCCATCACGTTCTGGAAGAGCACCATGTTGTTGATGAGCTTCGTCGCCTGGCCCGCGCCAGGCCCGCCGCAATGGGTGATATCGGTGCCTATATGCGCGAGCAGCGGCCGGATGCGCGTAAAGACTTTCTCGCTCGCGCCGACCATGACGGCAAGCGTGCCGCTCTCGGCGGCGGCGCGCGTGCGTGCAACCGGCGCGTCTGCGAAGTCCACGCCGCGGGCGGCACATCGTGCGTGAAGTTCGCGCGCGAGCGCGACGGTGGTCGTGCTCAGGTCGACGATGCAGCTTCCAGTGCGCGCGGCAAGCGCGGCTGATACGGCGCTGACTTCGTCGACACCCGGAAGCGACAGGAACACCGTGTCGCAGCGCTCGCCCATTTCCGCCAACGACGTCGCCGCTTCAACTCGCAGACGCGCGAGCGGCGACGGGTTTACGTCGTAGCCGAGGATCTGCTCCCCGCACTTCGCCGCGAGGTTGCGGCACATCGGTTCGCCCATCACGCCCAGACCGACGAAGCCGATCATGCCTGTCTCCGCGCGACCAGGGCGTCGACGGCAACGATGCCCTCGGCCTTGACGAGAATCGGGTTCACTTCGGCCTCCTCGACGGCATCGACGCTCGCGAGCGATGAGAGCGCCGACACGGCGCGCGCCAGCGCCTGCACGTCGCCGCGCGGCAGGTTGCGAAAGCCGCGGATCGCGGCGAATCCCTTCACCTGCTCGATCATCTCCATTCCCTCCTCGACACTGACCGGCGCCATGCGCAGCACGTAATCGCGGTAGATCTCGGTCATCACCCCGCCCATGCCGACCAGCACCACCGGTCCAACGACCGGATCGCGGCGGTAGCCGGCGATCGCTTCCAGGAGCCCGCGCTCCATGCGCTGCACGAGAACGCGATTGCCGAGCGCTGCAGCCTTCTGCCTGAGCTCCGCGTCATTGGCGACGCCCAGAATCACGCCGCCGCGCTCCGTCTTGTGCGCTTCGAGGGTCTTCACCGCGACGGGATAGGCAATGCGGTGCGCGAAATCGGGCGCCTCGGCGATCGCCCAGGGCGCAACCGGGATGCCGAGATTCGCGAGGAGCTCGAACGGCTGATCCGACACGGAGCCGGATGCCACGCGTGGCGTTGCACGCGGCGAGCGCCAGGAGAAAAAGGCGGCCAGGGCGTCGGCGCATGCCTCGGGCGTTCGGAACGCGGGGATACCGTGCGCAGCGGCGAGCGCAAGCGAGCGGTCGGCTTGCGGCGTGAAAAAGGTGACTACCGGCTTCACATTCGGCGAGCGGATGATCGGCTCGACCGCGATGTCCGGATGGAACTGCGCGGAAGAGCCGACGCACGCGACGACGGCGTCGCAATCGGTGCGCGCGCCCTTTTCCAGCGCGTCCGCATAGTTGCGCCCGGTGCCGGCCATCGTGAGGTCCATGATGGGCGCGGCGAGCTCGACGCCGTGCATGCCGAGGCGATCGACGACGCTCGCCGCGCCGCCGCCGGTCGTGGTGACGACGAATACCTTCCCGGGACGCGACAGATCGAGCGGCCTGCGTCCGGCGAGGAGCGGCGCGATCTCGAGCAGCGTCTCGAGCATGTCGACGCGCGCGATGCCGCAGTCGCGGAAGTAGGCGTCGAGCGCGGCGTCGGTGCCGGCGAGCGCGCCGGTATGCGAGAGCGCGGCTTTCTCGCCGAGCGTCGAGCGGCCGAGCTTGTAGGCGACGATCGCCTTGCCCGCCGCATGCGCCTTGCGCGCCGCGCGTGCAAGACGCGCGGCGTCGCGCACCGTCTCGAGAAAAAGGACGATGACGCGCGTGGCAGCGTCCGCGGCGAGAAGCTCGACCAGCTCTCCTACGCCGATGTCGGCTTCGTTGCCGACGGAAACCAACTTTGCAAACCCAAGGCCCCGCGCCGCGCCGCGCGAGAGCAGCGTGCCGAGCATCGTGCCGCTCTGCGACACGATGCTCGTCGTGCCGGCGGGCAGCGACTCCATCTCGAGCACCGCGTTCACGCTCACCGCCAGGCTTCCCGGTACGATCACGCCCATGCTGTTCGGGCCGAGCAGCCGTACGCCGAGCTCGCTCGCGCGCGCCACGAGCTTTTTCTGCCGCTCCATGCCCGCGGCGCCGGCATCGGCGAACCCGCCGCTGAAGATGCTCGCCACCGCAATGCCGCGCTTTCCGCACTCCTCGAGCGCCTGCTCGACGTCCTCGATCAGGATGTAGGCATGCTCGACCGGCTCGGGAATGTCGGAGGCACAGCGGTACGCTTTCACACCGAAGATTTCGCTGCGCGTCGGGTTCACCGGGAACACGTGCCCGGCGTAGCCGTGCTTCTTGAGGTAACGCTGCGGTCGCGCGGTATTCTTCGATGCATCGCCGGAGGCACCGATGAGCGCGACGGCGCGGGGCGCGAAAAGCGCCTGCGCCAGTGTCACTCCAGGCGCCACAGGCGTTGCAGGATATCCTTCGCCTTGGCTTCGCCCAGCACCGAAGCAGTCAGCTCGAAGTACTTCTCTTCCAGGGCGCGGTCCGAGAGCGGCGCGTCCGGGTCGCCGATGCGGGTGGGCTGAAGCCACTCCTCGCGCCTGCCCTTCGCCTCGATGGCGACGCGCGCGGCGCGCTTCGCGGGGAAGGCGGCTTCGAGTTCGGGATCAAGGCGAAGCGAGATGCGCTCCATTAGCGCCTTGGTTTTGCGGTCGGCAAGCCGCTCGGGCTCGAAAGCAGCGAGCCGAACGGAGCCGTGTGTGAGGGCGGTCGCCACTACGTATTTGAGCGAGAAGCGGCCTTCGGCCGGCGTACCCGGGTTCTCGTAGTGCGCGACTTCGAGTCCGGCGCGGTAGGTCGCCACCTCGACCTTGTCGATGTCGGCGGCGTCCACATTCAGGCGCCGCTTCACCTCGAGCGCGCCGTCGATCGCCGCGAAGGTATGGCCGCAGCACGCGTGGTTCTTGAACGTCATGCGCGTGATATGGAAGTCGCGCCCGAGCGTGGCGAGCCAGCGCTCCCAGTCGGGGTTGTCGCCCATGGCGGCGGCGAATCCAACCATCACGTCGAGCGAGCCAGTGACGCCTTCGCGCGCCATGAGCGCCGCCGTGACGCCGGCTTCGGCAGCGCGGCCGGCGTGCAAGGGCTTCGACATGGAATCCATGCGGAAGGCCTGCTGCAGGCCGGCGGCGAAGGTGGTCACCGTGGCGAGCGCGTGCGCGAACTGCCTGCGATCGAGCTGGAGCGCCTCCGCCGCCGCCGCGGCGGCGCCGAAGGCGCCGATCGTGCCGGTATTGTGCCACTGCTTGTACTGCGCCTTGCCCATTGCCGCGCCGATGCGCGTCGAGATCTCGTAGCCGACCACGACCGGGCGCAGCGCTTCGCCGAGCGCGCGCGCCGCGGCGATCGTTGGCGCGCCCGGATGGTAGATGCCGTCCCGGAAAATGTCGTCGACCTCCACGGTATGCGCCGCGCTGCCTTCGATGAGCGCCTTGAGACGCGGCGATTCGGTCTCGCCGGCGAAGGCTTTCTTCATGAGCGTGACCGGCGGCACGACGAGGCCAGGATAGAGCGCGGCGTGCCAGTCGATCACGGCACGGCGCGCGTGGTGCACCACCTCTTCGGGCAGCGGCTGTGCCCGGAAGCTGACCGCCCAGTCGGCGAAGCGCTCGACGAGGTGCATCAGGCGAGGCGCTGCGCCGCTATAGAGATTCGCTTGCACGCTTCTTCGAGGTTCGCCAGCGCGCTCGCGAACGAGACGCGGAAGTACGGCGACATGCCGTAGCCCGCGCCGTTCGGCACGGCGACCCCGTGCTCGAGCAGATGCGCGGTCACGTCGGCGTCGGACCTGATATTGCCTTTGCCGATCCAGCCGGCGCAGGAGACGTATACGTAGAAAGCGCCGTGCGGCGGTTCGCACGACAGGCCGGGAATCGAATTGAGCCGCGGCACGATGAAATCGCGGCGCGCCTGGAACTCGCCGCAACGCTCCCGCACGATATCCATCGGCCCGTTCAGCGCGGCCACCGCGGCGGCCTGCGTGACCGAAGACGGGTTGAGCGAGCTCTGCCCCTGCATGCGCGCCATCGCGCGGATGAGCTCGACCGGCCCGCACGCATAGCCGAGACGCCACCCGGTCATCGCGAAAGTCTTGGACACGCCGTTCACGGTCAGCGTGCGCGAGGCGAGCCGCGGCGCGACCGCCGCGAGCGTGGCGAAGGGCCGGCCATCGAAAAGCACATGCTCGTACATGTCGTCGCTGATAATCCAGAGCGATGGATGGCGCTCTAGAACGCTGGCGAGCGCGCGCAGCTCCTCGGCGGTGTAGACCGCGCCGCTCGGGTTGGAAGGGGAATTCAGCATGAGCCACTTCGCGCGCGGCGTGATCGCTCTCTCCAGCGCGTCCGGCCGCAGCTTGAAGCCGTCCTCTTCGCGCGTTGGCACCCAGACGGGCTTGCCTTCGGCGAAGTGCGTGATGTCGGCGTAGGCCACCCAGGAGGGCGCGGGAATGAGCACTTCGTCGCCCGGGTCGAGCGTTGCCATGAGCGCGTTGTACAGAACCTGCTTGCCGCCCGCGCCCGCCGAAATGTTCTCGGGTCTGCAATCGATGCCGTTCTCGCGCTTGAACTTGGCGACGATGGCGGCCTTGAGCTCGGGCGTGCCGTCGACCGGCGTGTAATGCGTCTGCCCCGCGTGCATGGCGCGGTACGCGGCCTCGATGACGTGGTCGGGCGTGTTGAAGTCAGGCTCGCCCTGCGCCAGCTCGATGATGCTCTTGCCCGCCGCGCGCAGCTCGCGAGCGCGCTGCGCGGCGGCGGCCGAAGCGGAAATCCGGGCGCGCGCCGCGCGCGCCGACAG
Organism: Burkholderiales bacterium; assembly: GCA_025929745.1. Classification (GTDB taxonomy): domain Bacteria; phylum Pseudomonadota; class Gammaproteobacteria; order Burkholderiales; family SG8-39; genus SCGC-AG-212-J23. Next base: position 16,748 of record JAICPQ010000008.1, read on the forward strand.
AATCGTCATCGGTTCACGCTAGTTCTTGTAGGACTCCCGGTCGGGGTCGAGCTCCGGGTATGCTCTTCGCAGGTCGTGCGGCGGTTCACTTTTCCCCATGCGCAAATGTTAACCGAGGAACTGGTATGAACGGGGCGATCACCACCGACATCCCGGCGCGTCTCGACCGGCTGCCGTGGTCGGGCTGGCACTGGCGTGTGGTGATCGCGCTCGGCATCACGTGGCTGCTGGACGGGCTCGAGGTCACCGTGGTCGGCTCGCTCGCGCCCACGCTGCAAAGGCCGGACACGCTAGGCCTCTCCGCGAGCGAGATCGGCTGGGCAGCTTCCGCGTACATCGGCGGCGCGGTGCTCGGCGCGATCTTCTTCGGCCGGCTCGTCGACCACTTCGGTCGCAAGCGCATGTTCCTCGTCACGCTCGTCGTCTACCTCATCGCCACGATGCTCACCGCGTTCACGTGGGACATCGCGTCGTTCGCGTTCTGCCGCTTCCTCACCGGCTTCGGCATCGGCGGCGAATACGCGGCGATCAATTCGGCGATCGACGAGCTCATCCCGGCGCGCGTGCGCGGCCGCGTCGCGCTCGCGATCAACGGCACCTTCTGGGTCGGCGCGGCGATGGGCGCCGGCTTGTCGATCGTGCTCCTCGATCCGGCGCTCATCGGCCCGCAATGGGGCTGGCGCATCGCCTTCCTTCTCGGCGGCGTCCTCGCCTTCGCCATCCTCCTCGTGCGTCGCCACCTCCCGGAGAGCCCGCGCTGGCTGCTCATGCATGGACGCACCGCCGAAGCCGAGGACATCGCGCGCCGCATCGAACACGAAGTCGGCGTCAGCGACCCGATCGATAGCCGCCTCGCGATCCGGCCGCTGCGCTCTGTGCCGTGGGGCGATGTGATTCGCGTCCTCGCGGTGCGTCACCGCCGCCGCGCGGTGCTCGGACTCACCCTCATGGCGTCGCAGGCTTTTTTCTACAACGCGATCTTCTTCACTTACGCGCTCGTGCTCGCGCGCTTCTACGGCGTGGCCGACGAGCGCGTGGGCTACTACATTTTCCCGTTCGCGCTCGGCAATTTCCTCGGCCCGCTGCTGCTTGGCCACCTCTTCGACACGGTCGGCCGGCGCGTCATGATCGCGTTCACCTACGGCGTCGCCGGGCTGGGGCTCCTAGCCGCAGGCTACGCCTTCCAGCAGGAGTGGCTGAGCGCTACGACTCAGGCGCTCGCGTGGTCGGCGATCTTCTTCGTCGCCTCGGCCGCCGCTAGCTCGGCTTATCTCACCGTGAGCGAAATCTTCCCGCTCGAGATGCGCGCGATCGCCATCTCGCTTTTCTACGCGATTGGAACCGCGCTCGGCGGCTTCGTCGGCCCGCCGCTCTACGGCGCGATGATCGAAAGCGGCAGCCGCCCCGCGCTCTTCGCCGCCTACGCCTTCGCCGCCGTCCTCATGTGCGTCGCCGCGCTCGTCACGCTCTTTCTCGGCGTCGACGCCGAACGCCGGCCCCTCGAGCAGGTTTGCACGCCCCTCGGCTGCGACCCCCCGTAAAAGGGGCCGACTCCGGCTAGCCGCCACGCCGTCGCTCGTCTTGCGACGTTCGCTTACGCGGGCCCTGCGTGCGGGAGCCTTTATGCGGCGCGCATTGTGCCGCGGCGGTTCTCGTGGAGCGCGCCGCGGATCGCGGCAACCACTTTGTGCGCGTCGATCGGCTTGTCGACGCGGTCCGTGAAGCCGGCGGAGATGATCTTCTCGCGCTCGACCTGGGTGAACGCAGTAAGCACGAGCGCTGGAATATAGCGCTCGGCGCCGTGGGCCGATTCGAGCGCGCGCACGCGGCGCAGCGCGGCGAAGCCGTCCTCGCCCGGCATGGCGAGGTCGATGAGCAGGATATCGGGCGGCTGCTTCGGCAGCGCGCGCTCGAGCATCTCGGCAAGCTCAATCGCCGAATGCGCGTTCTCGACGCTCGCGCCCGCCTGCTTCAGCGTGAGTGTGGCGACCTCGTGCGCGTCGGGGTCGTCGTCGAGCACCCAGACGCGCAGGCCCGTGAGCGCGCCTTCGGTGGAACCGCGCCGTTCCACCGCCGGGCCGCCCGCCACCGGACGTAGCGCGCTGGCGGGCGCTGCGGGGAACTCGACGGCGAAGGTCGCGCCGCGGCCCACGCCTGAGCTGTCGGCGCGCACCTGCCCGCCGTGGAGAAGCGCGATGTGGCGCACCAGCGCGAGGCCGAGTCCCAAGCCCCCGGCGCGCCGCGCGGCCGAGGTATCGGCCTGCGTGAAGCGGTCGAACACGTGCGGCAGGAACTCCGGCGCGATGCCGATACCGTTGTCCTTGACGACGAGCTGCACGCGCTCGCCGTTCTTGAGGAGCAGAACCGAGATCGCTCCGCGCTCGGGCGTGAACTTGACCGCGTTGGACAGGAGATTCGAGACAAGCTGCTGCAGCCGCCCGCCGTCGCCAATCAGCATCATGCTCGCATCATGCGGCGTGAAGCGCAGATCGATCTCCTTCGCCGCCGCACCCGGACGCGCGGCGTCGAGCGCGGCCAGTACGATCTCGACCAGGTTCACGACGCGGCGCTCGATGGTGAGCTTGCCCGACACGATCCTCGAGGTGTCGAGCAGATCGTCGATGAGGCGCGTCTGGTGGTCGACGTTGCGCTTGATCGCCTTCGACGCTCTTTCGACGAGCGAGTCCTCCAGCGGCCGGGTGGTCGCGAGGAGGTGACTCCAGCCGCGCAGCGCGTTCAGCGGCGAGCGCAGCTCGTGCGAGACGATGGCGAGGAACTCGTCCTTGGCGCGGTTCGCGCGCTCGGCCTCCGTGCGCAGGCGCTGCTCGGCGACG
>JAICPQ010000009.1 GCA_025929745.1 Burkholderiales bacterium
CTGAACTGCGCGGCGATCTCGCCGCAGCTCGTCGAGCCGGCGCTTTTCGGCTACGTCAAGGGGGCCTTCACCGGCGCGAACACGAACAAGGCCGGATTTTTTGAGGATGCGGCCGACGGCACGCTCTTTCTCGACGAGATCGGCGAGCTGCCGCTCGACATGCAGGCGAAGCTCTTGCGCGTCCTCGAGAACGGCGAGTACCAGCGGGTGGGGGAGACCCAGCGCCGGACCGCACGCTGCCGGGTGATTGCCGCCACCAACCGCGACCTGCGTCGCGCGGTGCGCGAAGGCGCGTTCCGCGCCGACCTCTATCACCGCCTCTCGGTATTCACCCTGGGCGTACCGCCGCTGCGGGAGATGGAGGGCGACAAGCTGCTCTTGCTCGAGCACTTCCGGCGTCTTTCTCCCGGCAGGCCGTTCGAGCTGGATGCCGCCGCGACCGAGCGCTGGCGCGACTACGACTTCCCCGGCAACGTGCGCGAGCTGCGAAACATCGTGATCCGCCTCTCGGCGAAGTACCCGGGGCAGCGCCTTTCGCTTGCGGAGCTCGAGCCCGAGCTCGACCTCGATCAGGACGCGAAGGGCGCCAACGCGATCGTCGAGCAGGCGCTGCAGCAGCTCGAGCGCAGCGGACAGTTCGACCTCGACCAGACGCTCAAGGCCTGGGAACGCGCCTACATCGAGGCGGCGCTCAAGCTGACCCGCGGAAACGTAAGCCAGGCCGCAAAGCTCCTCGGCATCAACCGCACCACGCTCTACAGCCGCATGAGCACCGGCGAGGAGAAATAGCGTGGCGCTCTATCTCGAACATTTCGGCCTGAATGAACCGCCGTTCCGCATCACCCCGCACACCGACTTCTTCTTCGAAGGCGCCGATCGCGGAGCCACGCTCGAGGCGCTGATCTACGCGGTGCTGCACGACGAGGGCATCGTGAAAGTGTCGGGCGAGGTCGGCAGCGGAAAAACCATGCTCTGCCGCGTGTTGATGGAGCGGCTGCCTCAGCACGTGGCCACGATCTACCTCGCCACGCCGTCCCTTCCGCGCGATGAGATCCTGCATGCGATCGCGGACGAGCTCGACCTGACCCTTTCGTCGGAGCGCCGCAGCGTGGCGCTGCGCGAGCTGCAGGAGCATCTGATTCAGATGTATGCCGCCGGGCGCCGCGTCGTCATCCTGATCGACGAGGCTCATGCCATGCCGGAAGAAACGCTCGAGCAGGTGCGACTCCTCTCCAACCTCGAATCGAACCGGCACAAGCTGCTGCAGATCGTTCTTTTCGGCCAGCCGGAGCTCGACGAAACGCTCGCCAAACCGAGCCTTCGCCAGTTGCGCGACCGCATTACGCATTCCTTCCGCACCCGGCCGCTCTCTCTCGCCGAGGTTGCGAAATACCTGTCTTTCCGCATGCGCGCCGCCGGTTACCGCGGCCCGGACCTGTTCGCCCCGCGGGCGGTGCGCCTGATGGCGCGCGCTTCCGGCGGCCTCACACGGCGCATCAATATCCTCGCCGACAAGGCGCTCCTCGCCGCCTACACGGACAGCACCCACTCGGTGGCGCCGCGTCACGTGCGCGCGGCGGTCCGCGATTCGGAGTTCGCGCCGGTACGCGCACCGCTGCGCCCTTTCCTTTACGTCGGTGCCGCGGCGCTCGCCGGGATCGCGATCGGCGCGGCTTCGCGCTGGTTCGTCCACCCGCCGGTCGAGAAGCCGCAACCCGTGGCAGAAGCCATGGCGGTGGTTAAGCCGGTCGAGCCCGCGCCGTCAGCCCCCGAACCCGCGGAACAGCCGGAACCGGAACCCGAGCCGCAGCTGAGCGCCGACCAGGCCCGGCGGCTCGCCGGTTATAGCCCGGCCGGCCAAAAGCTTCTCGCGGAGCGCCTCGACGCCACCCGCGAGATCCTCGAACGGGCCGACGACGAGCATTACGCGCTCGAGCTCTTCATGACCGATAACGCCGATCCGGCACGGATGGAGCGGTTTCTGCTCCGGGCGCGGGAGCTCGTGCCGCTCCAGGAGGTGTACGTGATCCCGATCGCCGCCGGCCCCCATTACCGGCTTTGGGTGGTCTTCGGGGAATTTTCCACAGAGCATGAGGCGGCGGCGGCCGCCCGGCGACTCCCACCGCGCTACCAGCAGGCGTTTCGCGTCTCGCCGCGCTCTTTCAGCGAGCTCAGAGGCGCTTTGTAAGAGTCAGAAAGTGCCTGCGAGACAGGCGTTTACAAGAAACTCTTCAGACTCTTGTGTTATTCTGCGCGCCGGGAGGGAGTACCCGCCAATGACACGGGGAAATGCCGCCGCGCTGGCGGCAGCTGTGGTTCTCGTCACCGCTTGCGGCCAGAAGCCGATCAAGCCTGCAGCCACGCATATCCGCGGGGATGAACCGCGCGCGGAGGGCACCATTCCGCCGCCGGTACAGCTCACACCGGTGCTGCCGCAGCCCAAGCCCGCGGCGCGGCCCGAGACCTACAGCGTGGTGGTGAACAACGTACGCGCGCCGGAACTCCTTTTCGCTCTGGCGCGCGACGCGCGCCTGAACGTTGACATCCACTCGGACATCACCGGCACGGTGACGTTGAATGCCATCGACCAGACGCTGCCGCAGCTACTCCAGCGAATCGCGCGGCAAGTCGATATGCGCTGGGAAATCGAAGGCAATAACCTGGTGGTCCTGCGCGACACGCCGTTCCTGCGGATCTATAAGGTCGACTACGTCAACCTGGCGCGCGATGCGCGCAGCGTTGCCAACGTCTCAACGCAAGTCAGCGGCGCCGCGCAGCCCGGCGCGGCCACGGCTTCGTCCGGCGGACTGAACAACACCACCGCGGTCATCAATTCAGTCTCGGCCAACAAGTTCTGGGACACGCTGGTCGGCAATATCAAAGAAATCCTGCAAGAGACGGACAAAGTCCTGCCCGGATTGCAGGCCGCCGTGCCGCTGCAATCCACCACCGCGCCAGCACAGCCGGCGGCTCCTCAGGCCGGCGCGCCCGCGACCCCGCAGCCGGTCCCGGCGGCGACGTTCCGCGAGGCTGCCTCGGTCATCGCGAATCCCGAAAGCGGCGTCCTCAATATCCGCGCCACGTCGCGCCAGCACGAGAAGGTGCAGGAGTTTCTCGACCAAGTGCTGACGAACGCGAAACGGCAAGTGCTCATTGAGGCGACCGTGGCCGAGGTGCAGCTAAACAACGAGTATCAGCGCGGCATCGACTGGCAGAGGCTGCGCACCAATGCGGCCTCGGTCGGCGTGCCGAGCTTCGGCACGGGAAATAGCGGCCTCGAGTTCGGGCAGACTTCGACGGGCACTCCAGCGGGCATCAACACCAATGCCTTCGTTTTCGGCGGCGCCATTGCCAGCCTCAACTTCAACTTCGCGTTGAAGCTGCTGGAGTCCTTCGGGGACGTGCGCGTGCTGTCGAGCCCGAAGATCAGCGTGGTCAACAACCAGACCGCGGTCCTCAAGGTCGTCGACAACCTGGTGTACTTCACCGTCCAGGCGCAGACGACGCAAAACCAGACCAGCTCGCTGACGACGTTCACCACGACACTGAACTCCGTGCCGGTCGGCTTCATTTTGAGCCTGGTGCCGCAGATCAGCGATTCGGAGTCCGTGCTCCTCAATATGCGCCCGACGATCTCGCGCAAGATCGGCGATGTCGCCGACCCCAATCCCTCGCTGAAGGCCGCCGGCGTGACGAGCCTCATCCCGGTGATCCAGACGCGCGAGATGGAATCCGTGCTGCGCGTGCAGAGCGGGCAGGTGGCCGTGCTCGGCGGCCTGATGCAGGATGCCTCGAGCCGCGTCGAGGACACGATCCCCGGCGTGCGCGAGATTCCGTTGCTTGGGCAGCTGCTCGAGCAGCGCAGGGATCTCAACCAGAAGACCGAGCTTGTGATCTTCCTGCGTCCGGTCGTGATCCGCGATCCGAGCCTCGACGGCGACTACGCGGCGTACCGGACATTGCTGCCGAGCGGCGATTTCTTCACCAAGCCCAACCCGAACCGCCCGCCACGGCCGTACAACCCGTTCGACTGACATGAGTCTGCTGCTCGAGGCCCTGAAGAAGGCCGAAAAGGCCAAGGAGGAGGCGCAGCGCCGCGGCCAGGACGATGCGCCGGCTGCGCAGCCAGCGGCACAGGAAGCACGGGCGCCCCTCGAGATCGTGGCGGAGGAGAAGCAAAGGCCGCAGGACACCGCGCTGGACTTCGTCGAAGAGAAGCCGCGTGGGGCGCCAAGAGCAGAACCCGCGGCCTCGGCCGACCGCGCCACCGCGCGCAAGGTGTTCGAAGCCAAGTTCCGGGAGCCGAATCCGAAGCTGCCGTTCTACATCACCCTTGGCGCGCTTGGCGTGTTTGCGATCGGCACGGTGATCTACTTCTGGATGCAGCTGCGACCGCCTGCGCCGCTTGTGAACCTGAACCCGCAGCGGCCCGCCGGGGAAGCGCAGGTTGCAACCACCCCCGGACCAGGACCGACGGCCAGTGCGCCTGTGTCGCCGCCGCAACCGCAAGGCGCGATTCCCGGCTTGCCGACTGCCTCCGCCGCGCCCGCCGTCGCCGCCCCGCCCGCGAAACCGGCGGCGCCCCTCGCCGTTGAGCGCCCGCCCGAACGCGAGCGGCCGGTGCTACGTCCGCTACCGCGGCCTGCGACGCCCTCGGCAACGGAAATCGCCAAGACGCGCTCCGTACCCCAGGTGCATCCAAAGGTGGGCTCGGCATACAAAGCATATGTGGCGGGCGACCTCGCGACGGCACGCACTGACTATCAGGAGGCGCTGCGCGAGGAGCCCTCGAACCGCGACGCCCTGCTCGGCATGGCCGCTTTGGACGTGCGCGCCGGTCGCCTCCAATCCGCCGAAGCGACGTATGTGCGCCTGCTGCAGGCCGACCCGCGCGATGCGCACGCGCACGCCGCGCTGATCGCGCTGCGCACCGGACGGGTCGATCCCGTGGCGGCTGAGAGCCGGGTCAAGTTCATGCTCGCCGACAATCCGGCCGCGCATGTCCTCAACTTCACGCTTGGCAACCAGTTCGCGCAGCAAGGGCGCTGGGCGGAGGCGCAGCAGGAGTACTTCAAGGCATTCAGCGCGGAGCCCGAGAACCCGGATTTCGCCTACAACCTGGCGGTGAGCCTGGACCATCTGCGCCAGCCGAAGCTCGCCCTGGATTACTACCGCCGCGCGGTCGCGCTCGCCAACGCACGCGGCGCAAGCTTCGACGCGGCGGCGGCCCAAGAGCGCATCGCGCAGCTTTCGCGCTAACCGACCCGGCATGAACCAGCCCGCGCCGCCGCAGGCGAAACGCCATCTCGGTCAGATCCTGATCGACATGGGCATCCTGACCGAGGACCAGCTGCGCATCGCGCTCCTCGAGCAGACGAAGCAGCATGTTCCGGTGGGCAAGCTCCTCGTGCAGCTCGGCTTTGTGTCCGAGGCAACTTTGCGCGATGCGCTGTCGGAGAAGCTCGGGCTGCAGTCCGTCGATCTCGGCCGCATCATCGTCGATCCCGCCGCGCTCAAGCAGCTGCCGCGCGACATGGCGCGCAGGAACCGCATGTTCCCGGTCGCCATCGACCGGCAGCAGCGCAAGTTCATCGTGGCGCTCTCCGATACGAACAACCTCGTGGCCATCGACCAGCTGCGCGCGCACCTCAAGGGCGAATACGAGATCGAGCTGCGCCTTGCGGGCGAATCGGAGATCGAGCGCGCGATCGAGCACTACTACGGCCACGAATTCTCGATCGACGGCATCCTCAAGGAGATCGAGACCGGCGAGGTGGACTACACCACCATCGTCGAGGGCGACGAGTACTCGCAGCCGGTGGTGCGCCTCATCTCGGCGCTGCTCGCCGATGCGGTGGAGCGCGGCGGCCTCGTTCGGCCCGAAGCCAAGTAGGCGACATCCACTTCGAGCCGGAGCAGAACTTCCTGCGCATCCGCTACCGGATCGACGGCGTGCTGCGCCAGATCCGCTCGCTGCACAAGACGTACTGGCCGGCCATGGCAGTGCGCATCAAGGTGATGGCGAAGATGAATATCGCGGAAACGCGCGCTCCGCAGGATGGGCGCATTTCGGCGACGATGTCGGGACGCGTGGTGGATTTCCGCGTGGCCAGCTTGCCGACCACGCACGGCGAAAACCTGGTGCTCCGGATCCTCGACCGCCAGAAAGGCATCGTGCCGCTCGATCGGCTCGGCCTGGAGGAGGCGCAGCTCGAGCTTCTCCAGCGCATGATCGCGCGGCCGGAAGGGATCATTCTGGTGACCGGGCCGACCGGCAGCGGCAAGACCACCACGCTTTATTCGATCCTGAACCACATCAATTCCGATGGCGTGAACGTCATGACGCTCGAAGATCCGGTCGAATATCCGATGACGCTGATCCGCCAGACGTCGGTGTCCGAGGCGTCCAAGCTTGACTTCGCGAACGGCATTCGCGCCATGATGCGCCAGGACCCGGACGTGATCCTGGTCGGTGAGATCCGTGACCACGAGACCGCCGAGATGGCGTTCCGCGCCGCCATGACGGGCCACCAGGTTTACTCCACCCTGCATACCAACTCGGCGGTCGGTGCCTTTCCCCGCCTGCTCGACATCGGCATCGTGCCCGACATCCTGGCCGGCAACATTATCGGCATTCTGGCGCAGCGCCTGGTCCGCAAGCTTTGCCGCACCTGCCGTCAGTCCTACAACCCGGATCCCAAGGAGCGTCGCCTACTTGGCTTCGGGCCGAACGAGGCCGCCGCGCTCCACCGCGCCGTGGGCTGCGACAAGTGTGAATATCAGGGTTACAGCGGGCGGCAGAGCATCCTCGAGCTCCTCAAGATCGACGCCGGCATCGACGAGCTTGTCGCGCGGCGCGCCACGGCGCGCGAGATCCTCACCGCGGCGCGCGCCAACGGCTTCAAGACGCTCGCCGACGACGGCGTGCGGCTGGTGCGCGCCGGCGTGACCTCGCTCGACGAGGTGATGCGCGTGGTCGACCTCACGGATCGGATGGCGTAGTGCCGGTATTCAGCTACAAGGCGATCGACGCCGGCGGCAAAGCGGTAATGGGGCGGCTCGACGCCGTGAACCTGTTCGACCTCGAGCAGCGCCTCGCGCGCATGGAGCTCGACCTCGTCGCCGGGGCGCCGGCGAGCGACATGTCGCGGCTCTTCGCGCGCGGCAGCGTCAAGCGGCAGGATCTCATCAATTTCTGCTTCCATCTTGAGCAGCTCTCGAGCGCCGGCGTGCCGATCGTCGAAGGGCTGGCCGACTTGCGCGACAGCATCGAGAACCCGCGCTTTCGCGAGGTGGTCTCGGGCCTGATGGAGTCCATTCAGGGCGGCCAGAGCCTGTCGCAGGCCCTCACCGACTACCCCAGCGTCTTCAGCAAGGTCTTCGTCAGCCTGGTTCGTTCCGGCGAGCAGACCGGCAAGCTTCCGGAAGTCTTGAAAAGCCTCACCGAATCGCTCAAATGGGAAGACGAGCTCGCCGCGCAGACCAAGAAGCTCGCCATGTACCCGGCCTTCGTCGGCGGAGTCGTGGTTATTGTTACGTTCTTCCTCATGATATACCTGGTGCCGCAGATGACCGCCTTCATCCGCAACATGGGCCAGGCGATTCCGCTGCAAACGCGCATCCTGCTCGCCGTGTCGGGCTTTTTCGTGAATTACTGGTGGGTGATCGTCGCGGCGCCTTTCGTCGCCTGGGGCGCGCTCAAAATCGCCATCCGCACCAACCCGAACGTCGCGCATGCCGTCGATCACTACAAGATTACGATGCCGCTCGTCGGCCCGATCCTGCGCAAGATCATCATGTCGCGCTTCGCCTCGAGCTTCGCGATGATGTACAGCTCTGGCATCACGGTGCTCGATTCCATCCGCGGCTGCGAGGAGATCGTCGGCAACCTGCCGCTCGAGCGCGCGCTGCGGCGTGCCGGGCGGGAAATCGCCGAAGGCAAAAACCTGACCGCCGCGTTTCACGACCTGGGGCTCTTCCCACCGCTCGTGATCCGCATGCTGCGCATCGGCGAGAACACCGGAAAGCTCGACACCGCGCTCCTCAACGTAAGCTACTTCTATAACCGCGAAGTGCGCGAGTCGATCGGCAAGCTGCAGGCGATGATCGAGCCGGCGCTCACGGTGGTGCTTGGCGCGATCCTCGGCTGGGTCATGCTCTCGGTGCTCGGCCCGGTCTACGATGCCATCTCGAAGATGAAGTTCTGATATGGCGCGCTACCTGCTTTATTTCACCGCCGAGGAACACTACCTCTACGCGAGCTCGGGCGGCCGCTTGAAGCTCGAAGCGCAATTCCCGGGCGACGATGCGGGCGTCGCGCAGTTCCGCGAGTACCTGCGCCGCCGCAAGGGCGCGCTGTTCGGCGTGCTCGCCGACCTCACCGGCGAGGATTTCCAGGAGGAGCAGATCCCGCTCCTGCGCGGCACCGATCGCGAGGCGGTCGTGCAGCGACGCCTTACGCAGCGTTACCGGGACACGCGGCTGGCGGCGGCGCTTTCGCTCGGTCAAGTGGCCGCCGCCCAGCGCAAGAACGAGCGGCTTCTCCTCGCTTCGTTCACCAATACCCAGCAATTCGTGCCCTGGCTCGACGCGCTCGAGGAGGCGGGCGCCCGGCTCGCAGGCGTCTACTCGGTGCCGCTGCTCGCCCCCGCCCTTGCCGCGTCGCTCGGCGTGCATCGCGGTCGAGCGCTCGTCGTAAGCGTCAACCGCGCAGGCCTGCGGCAGAGCTTTGTCGAAGACGGCCGGCTGCGATTTGCGCGGCTGGAACGTACGGGCGAAATGGCGCCGCAAGCGCTCGCCCTATTTATCCGCTCCGAAACTCTGCGCCTCGTGCAGTACCTCGTCACCCTGCGTGCGCTACCGCGCGAAGGTGCGTCGCTCCCCGTCATGGTGATCGCGCCACGGGGCGAGCGCGCCGTATTCGAGCAGGCGCTCACCCCCGACGCGCGTGCCGCGTTCCGCGTTGTCGACGCCGCGGAAGCGTCGGCCGCCGCCAAGCTGCGTAAGGCGCCCGAGGGTACCGCGGCCGAAGCGCTCTATCTGCACCTCGCCGCGCGCAAGCCACCGAAGAACCAGTTCGCGAGCAGCGGCGAGCGGCGGCGCTACTTCATCTGGCAGCTGCAGCGCGCGGTGGTCGCCGCCGGCGCCCTCGGCTTCGCCGCCTGCGCTCTATACGCGGGAACGCGCGCCTACGAGGCGCACGAGTTGCGCGTGCGTGCTGCTGAACTCGCCCTGGAAGGGGGCAACGCCGCCCAGCGCTATCAGCGCATCACGGCGAGCTTCCCGGTCACGGAAACGACGACGGAGAACCTGCGCGTCGCGGTGCTGGAATTCCGCCGCCTTGCCGAGGCGAGCGCGCAGCCGGACCCGGGCCTCATCCATGTTTCGCGGGTGCTTGAGCGCTTCCCGCAGATGGAGCTCGACGCCGTTCAGTGGAGCGTGGGCCGACCGGGCGAACGAGGCCAAGTCGAAGCGCGCACGCCCGGCGCCGGCGCCCCGCGCAGCGACCACGCGGTGCAGATCGAGCTTTCGGGCCGCGTGAATGCGACGCAGCGCGGCGACTACCGCGGCATCACCGCCCAGGTTCAGGCCCTTGCCAGCGCGCTTGCGAGTAACGGCTACCAGCTATTGCGCACACAACTCCCGTTCGACGTAACCTCCGAAGGCACGCTGACCGGAGACATCGGCGGACGCGACTCGAGCGAGGCGCCGCGCTTCACCATCATCCTGGCGAGAAGCCTGCCATGACGCTTACGCAAGAAGAGCTGCGCAAGCTCATCGTGCCGCTCCTCGCGGCGATGCTTTTCATCGGCGCCGGCGTCTTCCTCGTTTCCAGCGCGCGGGAAGGCCGCGCGCGCGCGCAGGCCGAGCTCCTCGCGGCCCAGGGCGAGCGCAAGCAGAATACCGACCGACTTGCGCTCATCGCGGAGGAGGAGCGCGAAGTCACCGAAAAGCTGGACGTGTACAAGCAGCTCAAGCGCCTGAACATTCTCGGCGAGGAGCGGCGCCTTGAGTGGGCCGACGCCGTGGCGCGCATCCGCAACCAGCGCGAGCTGCTCGACCTGACTTATCGCGTGGACCGGCAAAAGCTGGTGAAGTCGCTGCCCGGCAAGCCCGGCACCATCGATTTTTTCGCGAGCACCATGCACGTGCAGCTCGACCTTCTTCACGAGGGGGACCTGCTGCGCTTCCTCGGCGACTTGCGCGATTCCGGCAACGCCTACTACGCGGTGAAGAGCTGCAGCATGCGCAGGACCGGGCAGGCCGCGACCGGCGCCACCATCACCCCGCGGCTGCGCGGCAGCTGCGAGATCGACTTGATCACCGTCGTCGATCGCGGAGCGAAGCGATGAGCATCGCGCGCGCGCTCCTGGTTCTCGCGCTCGTAGCTCCATCCGCGAGCAGCGCGCAGGAGCTCGGCCGGCTTTTCTTCACGCCCGAGCAGCGCCAGGCGCTCGATGCGCGCCGCAAGGCGCGCGTGCCGGACAAGCCGGCCGCAACCATTGTCGTTTCCCCGACAACGCGCGTGGACGGCTTCGTGAAGCGCTCGGGCGGACCGTCGACCGTGTGGGTGAACGGCGAAGCGCTGCCGGAAGGCTCTGGCGACGCGCCGCGCATCGCCCCGTCGCTCTCGGTCACCGTCGGGGAAGGCGGCCGGCGCGCCGCGCTCAAACCGGGCGAGGTGCTCGATCGCGACACCGGCGAAATCCGCGACGTCATCGGAGGCGGCGAGATTCGCGTGCGCCGCAATATCAAATGAAGCCAGCCAACCGCGGTTTCAGCCTGGTCGAACTTTCGGTCGTGGTGCTCATCATCGGCATCATCATGACGATGGGAATCGGCGCCTGGACCGCCAACCTCGAGAACCAAGCACATTCCGCGACCGCGCAACGGCAAGCTGCGATCAAGGAAGCGTTGACCGGGTACCTGCGGCGCAACAACCGCCTCCCCTGCCCCGACAATGACTTCACGGCACCGGACGGCGTCGAGAATCGGACCACACCCGGCAACCCCGCGACCGCCTGCAGCACAGCGTTCGGCATCCTGCCTTACGCGACGCTTGGCCTTTCACGCGATGCGGCGCGTGACGGCTGGGGACATTTCTTCTCCTACCACGTCTCGAATAACACCAATACCCCCGATGCGGCCGGGAACTGGAGCGATAACCGCGATTGGATGACCAGCGCCAATTTCCGCGCGGGGAACACCGGCACCATAACAGTGAACGACCGCAACGGTGCAACCGTCACCGCCATCGCGAATAATGTGGTGGCCGTCGTGGTCTCGCATGGCCGCAACGGCTTGGGGGCATACGCGATCGGCGGCACCCGCAACACGCTCCCGGCGGCGGGGACCGACGAGCGCGAAAACACGGACGGCACGGCCAACACGGTCTACTTCAGACGCGAGGCGACGACCGACGACGCCGCGACCGGAGGGCCGTTCGACGATCAGGTCGCGTTCCTGACCCCGAGCGATTTGCTCGACCCCCTGTTCCGCGACGGATCGCTGAAGTCGCCGCAAAGCATGGTCCAAGAGCAGCTGCAAAAGCAGAAACAGCTGATCATCGGGTACACGATGGGATACAACTCGACGAACGGCGGCGCAATGTGCAACGGCGGCGGCGCCCCGGTGAAATGCAAGGTCGTTTTGGCGGCCGATGGTTCAGACGGCCAGGTAGATACCGGCAACGCCAATACGAACGGCCTGGTGCCATACATCACGCTCGGGATGACGCTCGCCGACGCGCTCGATCCATGGGGCATGCGCTACCGCATCATCCTCAATAGCTCGGCGACGGACGTAACCGGCGGCATCTCGAGCATGCACCCCACCTCCGGCGGTGGGACCGTCGCGATGACCATTTATTCGAAAGGCGCGGATCGCAATGACGGTGGAGGCGACGACATTGCTCTATCAGTCACGGTCGCCGAGATCCGGACGTACCTGGTCGGCTTGGCGCCGTGACGATGCGTGGGTGGACGGTTGTGGAGCTGGCGATTGTGCTGGTCGTCGTCGGCATCATCTTGGCCGCGATCGTGAACGCCTCGAGCCTGATCGGCGGCTCGCATTCGCAGGCGCTGCAAGCGGGCGTCAAGGATCTCGCGGACGCCGTCACGCGCTTTCGCGATCGCTACGGTTATCTGCCTGGCGACATGCCGAACGCCACGACGCGCATTCCGGGCGTGGTGGCGGGCTCGTGTTCCGCGAGCGCGAACGGCAATGGAGATGGCCAGATCGATGCCGGCGAAGTGGCTTGCGTGCCGAATCACCTGTTCTACGCCGGTCTTATTAAGGGCGGCGCCGACGCGATTACGCTCAGCCAGGGGCAGCGGCTGGTGACCGTTCAGGCCATCGCGCGCAGCGCGAGCTCCGTGACCAGCTTTCCGACCAGTACGCGCAACGTGATCCAGTTGCTCAACGTGTCGTGCAGGGGCGCGCAGGAGCTCGATACCAAGAGCGACGATGGCAACTTCGCCTCCGGCAATACGCGTGCGAGCGTCGCGTCCTGCACCGAGGGTGGCGTCAATGATCCCGTACCGGCCATCGCCGTCGCGCTTTGAGCGGGCGTCCGATCCGCGCGCTGGCAGTGCGTTAGCACACAGACCTCCGATCTAGAACTGCCGCCCGGGCCGCGGAGCGGTCCCTAGACTGGGCGCATGGCTCGCGTACCACGCCGCGCACGGGGTTTCGCCCTCCTCGCCCTTGCCGTCCTGCTCGTGCTTGGCAGCGCCTGGTTCGCGCTTTCCGCGTTCAGTTCGGCAGCAACCAAACCCGCACGGACGGCGCACAACGCGCGCGTACTCGCTGAGGCCAAGGCGGCGTTGATTGCGTGGGTGGCAACCAATGCGCTCGAACCGACGGAGATGAATCCGGGCCGGCTGCCCTGCCCGCAAGCCTGGGGCGACGTCGGCTCGGCGAACGAAGGCCGCGCGGCGCCAAGCTGCGCGAATCCCACGGGTTGGCTCCCGTGGCGCACACTCGGCTTGCGGCCGCAGCGCGACGCAGCCGGACGATCGATCTGGTATGTCGTGTCCCCAGGCTGGCACCTGCCCAACAGCACCACCAGCCTGACGATCAATTCGGACACGCCTGCGCAACTCACCCTGGACGGGCGGCCCGTGATCGCGCTCATCATCGCCGCTGGAGCGGCGCTGGACGCAGCACCGAACGCCGCGCAACAAGCGGCGGGCTGCGTAGCACGGACGCAGAACCCGGCGCTCAGCATTCCGCCCAATCCGCGCGACTATCTGGAGTGCTACAGCGGCACCGCATTCCGCTCGAACCTGCCCGACAACGGCGCAAATCCAGTATCGAACGATCAAGTGGTCGCGATTAGCGCCGCCGATCTCCTTCCGGCGCTTGAGGGTGCGATCGCGAAGCGCATCGAGCGCGATGTCGTGCCGGAGCTGCGCTTGGTGTACGCGAGCGCCACGTGGGGGCTCGACGCCGCCCACCCGGTGTTTCCGTTCGCTGTGCCATTTACCAACCCGGGCACGTCCGACTTTGCCGGCGTCGCTGGGACCTTTCAGGGACTTCTGCCTTTTAATGAAATCGCGGGCTGCAGCGGCGTGCGTTGCCTGCCTAACCTGATCGCCTATGCCGCGCCGCCGAGCGACGCCACAGAGGTGCTCGGCTTCGGCTCGATCGTGTCCATGACCTGCGTGTGGGAAAGCGCCGACGTGCGCCGCTGCGAAGGCCAGTACGCTGAGGCGGACGAGCCGTGGCGGCCGATCCGCGTCGAGATGAGCGCCACGTTCACGAATGTGGCGATGGGTTTGCGTGCGCTCGACGCCTCGCGGCTCGAGGTCGCTGCGCGTGGCGATACAGTGATCGGCCCCTGGCAGCCGCAGCCCGTTACCTACGCCGCGACGATGAATGACGGATCGGCTCTCGGCCGCCCCGCGGGCTCCGTCACCATCACTTTCGGCGCGACGCTTCCGAATATCGACGCGATGGGATGGGGCAGCACAGCGCAATTTCGCATGCGCATCGAGCGCGCCGTCATTACCGATCACGCCCTGCTGGATCCGCTTGCCCCATCGACCGGCTGGTTCGTGCGCAATCAGTGGTATCGGCTCGTGTACTACGCGATCGCGCCCGAGCATGCCGCGAGCGCGGCTGCGCCGCGCTCGTGCACGAGTTGCCTGCAGGTCACGAACGTGGCGCCCGCTGGCAAGCAGCGCGCCATTCTTGTTCTGGCGGGCCGCAGCTTGAGCGGTGCCGCGCGGCCCAATGCGACGCTCGGCGACTTCCTGGAAGGCGCCAACGCCGATCTCGACCTCGTCTTCGAGAGTCGTGCGGTAAACGCATCCTTCAACGATCGCGTGGTGGTCGTGGACGCCAGCCTGTGAAGCGCCTCGGCTTCTCGCTCATCGAGATGGCGGTCGTGCTCGCCATCTTTGGCCTCGTTCTCGGCTCGACGCTTTTCAGCGTGTCGGCGCAGTTCGAAAACCGCAACCGAGTCGATACGGAACGGCGTCTCGAGCATGCACGGGAACTGTTGCTGAGCTACGCGCTTGTGCACGGGCGCTTGCCATGCCCAGCCGTCGCGAGCGGCGATGAGGCGGGCGGCGGCAGCGTCGCCTGCACGTCCAACTACGGCGGATTCCTCCCGGCGCGCACCATCGGCTTCCAGCCCGCCGACAGCGCCGGCTTCGGGCTGGATGCCTGGGGAAATCGCATCCGGTACGCGGTGTCGGGGACGCAGTGGGGGCCGGCGCCGACGCGTTTTACACGCCAACACAGCGCCGCGGCACCGTGGAGCATCGCGCAAAAACCGGCCGATCTGGTCGTGTGCACCTCCGGACCGGCGGTTGCGACCGCGCTCGCTTGCGATGCCGGTGCAAGTCTCACCAACCAGAATACGGTCGTCGCGCTCGTGTTCTCCACCGGGCGCAACGCGCTCGCGTCGGGCGCGAACGAGGCGCGCAATCTCGACGAAAACGCGCTCTTTGTGAGCCGGCCACCGGATCCCCCGACAGCCGCAGGCGGCGAGTTCGATGACTTGGTGCTGTGGATCCCGGTCGGCCTGCTCTACGCCCGCATGATTGCAGCCGGCGTGCTGCCCTGAACGAGAGCGAAGCACACTTCGTCGTCGCGGTTCGTCTCCAGTTCGAGACGATAGCCGGCCGACTCCGCAAGGCGCGCCGCCTGAAATAGACCGATGCCAAGACCGGTCTTTGACGCGACCGGCGCGCGCAGCAGGCTGCCGGCCACCTCCGCCGGGATGGCGGCGCCGCTGTCGCATACGCGCAAGCGGACGGCGCCGGCGCAGTCCAGCGTCACTCGCACGCGCACTTCCCGGTCCGCCGCCCGCTTCGCGAGAGCGTTGCGCATAAGATTGTCGGCGACCGTGTCGAACAGCGAGCGCGGCAGGCGCGCGCCGGCGGGAGGCTGGCCGGCGGCAAATTCCACTCCTTCGTCCCGATACTGCCGAACCAGGCTGTCCCACCAAGTACGCGCGGACACGTAGGTTTCGGTGTCCTGCTGCGGGCGCTGAAACTTCTGCAGAGTCTCGGCGAGACGCCGCTCGATCAGCGGCAGCTGCCGCCGCAGCAAGGCCTGCGACTGCGCCGGAGCGCGGCCCTCCTCTTCCTCGCGTGCGGCGACGGAGGTGAGCACGCTCAGCGACTGCAGCAGGTTCTTGATGTCATGGGTGAGGCGTGCGCCGGTCTCATGGACCGCCTGGAGGTAGCTTGCGTGGCGCAGCTTCTCCTCGTGCAGCTTCGCGGCGTAGAACGCCGCGAGGAGCTGAGCGAGGAGATGCAAATGCCAGCGCAGCGCCGGGCTGAGCCGATGACGGGACCAGATGGTGATCGCGAGCTCGTTGGAGGAATAGTCGACCGCATGCGGCGTGTTCGTGCCGTGCTCGCCGCTCACATCGTGCACTCGCCAACGCACGCCCGCGACTGAAGGCAAACGCAGCAGCGCGACCACCGCTTCCTCGAGGAAGCGCTCGGGTCGCGTTTCGGCTTGGAGCAGCTCGGCGAGAAAGTGCAGCCACTTTTCCACGGGCAGGCCGATCGAGAAAAGGTAGCGCGCGAAGAAAACGCCGAGGCCGCCGCCGGTACGGGGATTCCAGGCAAGCGCAAGAAGGAACACCGTGCCGGCGGTAATGAAGACCGTGTACGTAAGCGCCTCGAGATACGGCATGCGGCGCAGAGTCATGAAGGTGAAGCTGCCCAGGATGATCACAACGAGCAGCAGCATCAGGAAGATGCTGTAGAAAAAATCGATGAAGTGCGCACCCTCACCCGAATCCGGCTCGGCCGGAAATAAGGGGATCAACAGGAACGCCGCCGGCAGGAGCAATTCCGCATAGCCGCGGACTTCAGGGTCGATATCGCCGCGCGGCGCGATTTCCGGCAGCACCGCGATCGCCAGCAGCGCGAGCAGATAGACAAGCACCACGAGATAGCAGCGCCGCTGCCAGGGCGCGTCCTGCTGATAGACCTTGCCGCCGACCAGACCAGCGAGCACCACCACCCAGAAAGCGAGAAACCACCAGTCGAGCCACAGCATCACCGCCGAAGCGACGAGCGCGAGAATGAAGCCCTGGGTTGCCGAAATGCGCTGTTCGGCGCGCAGGAAAGGTTGCCAGAGAAGCAGTAAACCCAGATGCGCGAGCATCAGCGCGCGCGCCCACGGGTCGGCCACGCCGCGAAATACGGCGACATGCAACAGCGCGAGCATCGCCACCACCACGACGCGCCAGTAGCGCTGGCTCAGGCTCCAGGTCCTGTTTGCGAGCCGCTCGAGCATGGGCGCGGAAAGCGAGGCCGGTTGCACCAGATTTTCTCCGCGACTAGTCTACAGAAGACGTGCCCGCCGCCATTCTCGCCCGCTCGGTCGTTCTTGAAGCCCGTCGCGGCGGGCTTCCCTGGCTCGTGCTCGGCGCGCTCGCCGTCGCGCTCGCCCTCGCCGCCTTCGTTTCGCAAGTCGCGCTGACGGAAAGCCTCGCTCTCCAGCTCGCCGTGTTCGCCGCAGTGCTGCGCGCCTCTGCCGTGTTTCTAATTACGGCGCAGGTTACCGCGAGCGCGCTGCGCGAGATCGAGGACAAAGGCCTCGAGCTCATGCTCTCGCTGCCGATCTCTCGGGCCGCGCACTACCTCGGCCGGCTGGCCGGCTTCACCGCGTGCGGCGCGCTCATCGCGCTCGTATTCGCAGCGCCGCTTCTATTCTGGGCGCCCCCGGCCGCGGTTGCGCTCTGGGGCGTTTCGCTCGCGTTCGAAAGCGCGCTCATTGCCGCCGCAGCGCTCTTCTTCGCGATGACGCTCGCGCAGTTCGTGCCCGCACTTGCGGCGACCGTCGGCCTGTACCTCCTCGCCCGCTCCATCGGCGCGATCCAAGCCATCGCAGACGGTGCGTTCGCCGAAGCCTCGCCGGCCTCGCGCTTCGCGCAGCACGCCGCCGACGCCATCGCCCTCGTCATGCCGAACTTGGACGAGATGACGCGCACGGCCTGGCTCCTGTACGAGGCGCCGCCCGCGGGCGCTTATGCCGCGGCACTCACCGGCGCAGCCATCTACATCGTGCTGCTGAGCGCTGCGGGACTATTCGACTTCTATCGGAGAAGCGTCTGAGCGGCGCGGTGCCGCGCTGGGTGCTCGCGCTCCTTGCGATGAGCCTGGCGACGCAGATCGGGTGGCAGGCTGCGCGCCGCAGCGCTTCGACCAACCATGCCGCGCTGCCGCCGGCGCCCGGCGCGCCGGCCTTGCGCCTCGCGAGCTTCGGCGAGCCCGAAGCCGCCGCGCGGCTCACCATGATCTTCGTGCAAACGCGCGAGAGCGTTGACTACCCGCGCCTTTTCGCCTGGCTTGAAAGCATCCTCGCGCTCGATCCGCGGACGCAGTATCCGCTGTTCGCCGCTGCGCGCGTATACGCCGAGACCGCCGACACGCAGCGCTCGCGCGCGGCCCTCGACTTCGTCTACCGCCAGTTTCTGCGCGACCCAGCGCGCCGCTGGCCGTGGCTGGCCCACGCGGCTCTTATCGCGAAGCACCGCCTGAAGGACCTGCCGCTCGCTCGCATGTACGCGCGGGCGCTAGAACAGCACACCGCACGAGTGCCGCTGCCGCTTTGGGCGAGGCAGATGGAAATCTTCATTCTCGAGGACATGAACGAGCTCGAAGCCGCGCGCATCATGATCGCGAGCTGGCTGCAGAGCGGCCAACTCGATGACCCCGCCGAGCTTCGCTTCCTCAAGCAGCGCCTTGAGGAACTCGAGGCGCGAATTGGCGCGAAATAAGGAATGTCGAATAGCCGACACTTCTGTCGGAATGTTGACGTTACTTGACAACCTTACGATCTATGTCATTGTATTGTATAGAACATGATTGGCATGCCGCTTGCACGATGAAGGCCAGTCCATCTGCTCTGGGAGGGGCCATGAAGCGCAAAGAACGCGGATTCACGCTCGTCGAAATCGCCATCGTGCTGGTGATTATCGGACTCCTGCTCGGCGGGATTCTGAAAGGCCAGGAGATGATCACCCAGGCCAAGATCAAGAACGTGATCGCCGACATCTCCGGCGTCTCGGCGGCGATGTATGGCTACCAGGACCGTTATCGCGCGCTGCCGGGCGACGACAAGAATGCCTCGGGACGCTGGGCTGGCAGCGGCGACGCCGGCGCATCGAAGGGCAACGGCGTGATCGAGGGCGCTTGGACTTCCACCACCGCGACGCTCGAATCGATGCTCTTCTGGGATCACCTGCGTCGCGCCGGTTTCGTTTCCGGGACCGGGCCGGAAAATCCCTTCAACGCCGTGAACGGCAGAATGGGCGTTCAAACGTCGGACGGGACCGCGCCGACGAGCGGCACGTTCGCCAACGGCATTCTGAGCGACGGCGCCGGCACGCCCACCGTGTTCACGTCCCTCGTACTTTGCTCGGCCAACCTGCCCGACAAGATCGCCATCTCGGTGGACGCGCAGATGGATGACGGCGACGGCAAGAA
>JAICPQ010000067.1 GCA_025929745.1 Burkholderiales bacterium
ATAATCGGCGCGGAATTTCTTGAACGAGCCGAAGAGCGCGTTGACCGACGCGTACCACGCCTGGTGCGCCGCGGTGTGCGTGAACTGGTAAGGCCCGGCCACGTCCCCGCAGGCGTAGATGTTCGGAACCGCCGTCTGCAGGAACTCGTTGGTCTCCACCGTGCGGGACTTGCCGACGCCGATGCCGAGCTCCTCCAAGCCGTAACCCTTGGTGCGCGCGACGCGGCCGAGGGCGCAGAGCAGCATGTCGAAACCGATCACCGCGCCGTTCTCGCAGACGAGCGTCTTGTCCGCATGGAACTGCTTCGCCTTGTGCCCGGTGCGAACGTCCACGCCGTCCGCGCGCATGCCGCTTGCCACCATTTCGGAGAACTCGGGGTCCTCGCGCGGCAGCAGGCGGGGGAGCATCTCCACCAGCGTGACCTTGGATCCAAGGCGTGCCATGGCCTGCGCGAGCTCGCAGCCGATCGGCCCGCCGCCGAGCACGAGCAGGCGCGCCGGGAGCGTGCGCAGCCCCCACACCGTCTCGGAAGTAAGCGGCTGCATGGCCTCGATGCCGGGAATCGGCGGCACGAACGGTTCCGCGCCGGCGGCGATTACGATGGCCCGGCTGGTGATCTCCCGGCCGTTGACTGCCACGGTCCAGGGCGTCGTGATCTTCGCTTCACCCTTGATGCATTCGACGCCGAGCGCGGTGTAGCGTTCGGCCGAGTCGTGCGGCTCGATCGCGCGTACCACGCGCTGGACGCGGTCCATGATCTCCGCGAAATCGAATCGCGCCGTGGCTTCTTTCAGCCCCAGCTCGCGCGCGCGCTTGGCGTCGGAAAGGAAGCGCGCCGTGCGAATCAGCGCCTTGGAGGGCACGCAACCCGTGTTCAGGCAGTCGCCGCCCATGCGCTCTTTCTCGATCAGCGTGACCTTGGCGCGCACCGCGGCGCCGATGTAGGCCGCGACCAGGCCGGCCGAGCCACCGCCGATCACGACGAGATTGCGCGCGAAGCGCCGCGGCTTCCTCCAGCGCGCATAGACGCGCCGCGCCGCGGCGTACTCCACTGCCCTCTTCGCGACGAGCGGGAAGATGCCGAGGAGCACCAGGGCGCCGACGAGCGGCCAGGAGAGCACGTCGCGCAGCGATTCGACGCGCGCGAGCTGCGTGCCGGCGTTCACGTACAGCACCGTGGCGGGGAACATGGCGAGCTGGCTCACCCAGTAGAACGTCCAGGTGCGGATCAGCGTGAGGCCCATCGCGAGGTTGATGAGGAAAAATGGGACCGCGGGAATGAGCCGCAGCGTGAAAAGGTAGAAAGCGCCGTCGCGTTCGACGCCCCGGTTGATCGGCGCGAGCCGGCGTTCGAACCGCGCCTGCACCCAATCGCGCAGCACGAAGCGCGACGCGAGCATCGCCAGCGTGGCGCCGATCGCCGAGGCGAAGGAGACGAGCACGATGCCGAGCGCCGGCCCGAAGATCGCACCGGCCAGGAGCGTAAGCAGCGCGGCCGCCGGCAGCGATAGCGCGGTGAACGCGACGTACAGAAGGAAAAAGCCGGCCGCGACCTGCGCCGGGCGCGCCGCGCGCCACGCCTCGATCGCCGCCTGCTGCGCCTTCAGGTTCTCAAAGCTGAAGTAGCGCTGGCCACCGGCCGCGAAGAACGCGGCGAGCGCGAAAGCGAAGAGGAGGACAACCGCGAGCCTGGGGCGGCTCAGCATTCCCGCAGACTACTACAGGACGTTGATCGTGCTGTGCGTCTGGTCGTCGATCAGGCCGAGCAGACGCTCGCTCGTGGCGCGCAGGCGCTGCGACAGCATGAGGACGAGCTCCATCAGCACCTTGGCGCCGAGGAGCGGCTGCTCGACGATGATGCGCGCCAGGCTTTCGCGGTCGAGGACCGCGATCGTCGTGGCCTCCACCGCGAGGCAGGTCGCAAAGCGCGGCTGGCCGTCGATCATCGACATCTCGCCGAGCGTGCGCCCAGGGTCGACTGAGGCGAGGAGCTGCGGCGTGTTCCAGCGGTCGCGCTTGTGCACTTCAACGCACCCTTCGAGCACCATGAGCATGAAGTCGCCGCCCTCGCCTTCCCGGATGACCTCGGCGCGCGGCTCGGCGCGGTACACCTGCATGAACTGCGCGAGGAGCTGCACCTCGGCGGCCGAGAAGTTCTCGAGCAGCGGGCATTTCGGAATGAGCGCGCGCATCTGCTCGGCGAAGCGGCTCGCATCGCCGAGTGCCTCGAGATTCTCCAGCTGTTGATTGTGCAGCGCCATGGCGTTGGCGCCGGATTATGCCGAATCCCTAGTGCGCTCGCTTGCGCCGCTCGCCGATGCCCGCTGCGAGCGTGTCGAGCAGCTTGACCGAGTCGTCCCAGCCCAGACATGCGTCGGTGATGCTCTGTCCAAAAGTGAGCGCGCTTCCGGGCACGAGGTCCTGCCGGCCTTCGCGCAGGTGCGATTCGATCATCACGCCGACGATGCGGCGCTCGCCCCCGGCGATCTGCCGGCCGATGTCGCCCCCGACCTCTGCCTGACGGCGGTAGTCCTTGGCGGCATTCGCGTGAGAGCAGTCGATCATCAGGCGCTCGGGCAGCTTCGCGCGTGCGAGCTCCGCGCACGCGGCTCTCACCGAGTCGGCGTCGTAGTTCGGCTGCTTTCCCCCCCGCAGGATGATGTGGCAGTCCTCGTTACCGCGCGTCTGCACAATCGCCACCTGCCCGCTCTTGTGAACCGAGAGGAAGTGGTGCTTTTGGCGCGCGGCAAGCAGCGCGTCGATCGCGATCTTGACGTTGCCGTCGGTGCCATTCTTGAAACCCACCGGCGCCGACAGTCCCGAGGCGAGCTCGCGATGCACCTGGCTCTCCGTGGTACGCGCGCCGATCGCGCCCCAGGATACAAGGTCGCCGATGTACTGCGGCGAGATTACGTCGAGGAACTCGCAGCCGGCGGGCACGCCGGCCTGGTTGATGCGCACGAGCAAATCGCGCGCGATGCGCAAACCCTCGTTGATGCGGAAGCTGCCATTGAGATAAGGATCGTTGATGAGCCCTTTCCAGCCGACCGTAGTGCGCGGCTTCTCGAAGTACACGCGCATCAGGATCTCCAGGTCATCGTTCAACCGTTGCCGCTCGGCGGCGAGGCGCTTCGCGTATTCCAGCGCTGCGGCCGGGTCGTGGATCGAGCACGGGCCGATGACGACGAGCAGCCGGTCGGAGCGCCCGTTCAGGATTTGCCGCACGCGCGCGCGCGTCTCGGCGATCAGCGACTCGACGGCCGTGCCCTGAATCGGAAAGAAGCGGATCAGGTGCTCGGGCGGCGGCAGCGGCACGATGTTGTCGATGCGCTCGTCGTCGGTGAGGGAGGTCTTGTCGTTGATCGGCTCGTTCGTCATGGGGCCTCGGGCAAAAAAAAACCGCCAGGCTTTGGGCGCTGGCGGTTTTTTCGGGTTTCTCGGGTGCGCTTAGCCGGCTCCCTCCGCCAGTTGGCTGGGATAAAAGAAAGCAAAGAAGAAAAACCGGCGCGTCACGACTTTGGATTCTGCCACAAAACCATCTGCGTGCACCGGAAAAGCGCGATGCGCGCCCCGCTTGCCTCATTCGTGACCACCGCGTCCCATACCTGCGTGGTGCGCCCGAGGTGCACCGGGGTGGCCCGGCAGGCGATGGCGCCTTCGCGCGCCGTACCAAGGAAGTTCGCCTTGAGCTCGATCGTTGTGAAGCCCTTTGCGCCCTCCGGGAGCGTGGCAAGGCAGCCGTAGCCGCAGCTCGTATCGGCGAGCGCGATCACCGAGGCGGCGTGCAGAAAGCCGTTCGGCGCCATCACTTCAGGGCGCACCACCATGCGGCTTTCCACGGTTTTGGGCGAAACCGTGACGATTTCCACACCGAGGTGACCCGGAAGGTGGCCTTGCCCGAAACGGTTGAAGTACTCGCGCGTTAACGTAGTCATGGATCGACACTCGTGATTGGCACTCTACAGTGCGACCTGCCAGGCAAGGTGTTTGCTAGGTCGGAGGCATCATGCTAATTTTTTCAACCGTGGTGGCAGGCGAGAACAATAAGAAGGAAGGTGGGAACCATGCCGAGTGAAGTCGCCATTCCGATTGCAGGGTTCAAGGACGTCTACGACGTCAGCGCGGTGGAGAAGGCGCTGCACGAGCTTTCGCCTACCGCGAACGAGGCGCTGCGCGCGCTCTACGAAAAAATGGTGCGCCTCGGCGGCCAGCGCTTCACGGTGAAGCCGTCCACGCTGCCGGAGATGGAGCGCCTCTTCGCGGAGCTGCCCAATTTCACCGAAGTGCTCGAGGACATCCGCAAGCACCTCGCGCTCTGCATTGACTCGAACGACTCGATCGAATTGCCCCCCATGCTGCTGCTCGGCGGCCCCGGCATCGGCAAGACGCATTTCGCGCGCAAGGTCGCCGAGCTGCTCGGCACCGGGTTTGGCTTCGTGCCGATGAGCTCGCTCACCGCCGGCTGGGTGCTGTCGGGCGCGTCCTCGCAGTGGAAGAACGCGAAGCCCGGCAAGGTGTTCGACACGTTCGTGAACGGCGAGTACGCGAACCCGGTCATCGTGGTGGACGAGCTCGACAAGGCGAGCGGCGACGGCCAGTACGACCCGCTCGGCGCGCTCTACGAGCTGCTCGAGGTGAAGACCGCGACGCGCTTTGTCGATGAGTTCGTCGAGCTGCCGATCGACGCA
Source organism: Burkholderiales bacterium (assembly GCA_025929745.1). GTDB lineage: Bacteria > Pseudomonadota > Gammaproteobacteria > Burkholderiales > SG8-39 > SCGC-AG-212-J23. The sequence goes on from JAICPQ010000067.1 coordinate 4,690, forward strand.
TCGGGCGCCGTCTGGCTCGCAACCGCGAACGACCCGGGCCGCATTCCGGAGCCCCTCCTTGACCGGCTCAATGTTTACGAAATCGATGCGCCCGACGCGGAAGGCGCGCGCTCCATCGCGCTCGCCATTTACCGCGAGATCCGCGGCTCGCACGATTGGGGCCGCAGTTTCCCCGAGGCGCCTTCGGAGCCCGCCCTCGACAAGCTCGCCTCGCTTCCGCCGCGCGAGATGCGCCGCGCGCTGCACGCCGCCTTTGGCAGCGCCAAGCTTGCCGGCCGCGCCGAACTTAGTCCCGACGACATCCAGGACGGGCGCCTGCGCAAGCAGCGAATCGGTTTCTAGGTGTAAGCGAGCAATCGCCCGCAAGCGATCACCGAGATCCAGATCAGGAGCGACAAGGCGCCGGCCAGCCTCGCCGAGGGCGGGGGCGGCAGCCTACGCATCGCTTCGCTATCCCATACGTCGGCAGTGCGGAACGTGATCGAGTGGAAGAGCGCGGCGTTAAGGCCGGCGCCCATGATCAGCAGCATCTTGAGGATGAAGACCTCGCTCTCGGCGAACTCGCTCGCGTGCGCCAGGAACATTAGCAGCCCGCTCGGGATGATGAGGAGGAAGCTCGCCGCCGTCCACGGCAGCACATGCCTCGCCAGGACCCTTACCGGGATGTGGCGCGAGAGCCCAAGCAGCCGCAGATCGAGCACGACGATCGAACCGAAAAGAAGGGCGATACCGACGAGGTGCACGACCTCGACGCTCGGATAAAGCCACAGCCACTGCCGCATCGCCTGCCCGAGGCTTGAGCCCTCGAGCGCGCCCAACGCGCCACCCGGCGCCGGGCTCATCTCAGTTCGATGGTCTTGCCGTTGATCGTGATGCGCTCGGCCCGCATTTCTTCGGGCTTGTTGCGGTTGGCATAGCCCTCCACCGTTGCCATGGCGCCCGGCTTGAGCCATTCCTTGGGCAGGCCGCGGTTCTCCATGCGCGAAGGCGGCGCCAGCACCACGTTCCATGTTTTGCCCGGCGCCTCGAAGCGAATGTGCCCGTGCGGGTGCTCGTAGCCGGACTCGACGATCTTGCCGGCAAGCTTGAGGGTTTTCGACGAGTCGTACTCGCTCCAGCCGTGATGCGCCGTAGCCGCGACCGGCGCGGCGAGGAAAGTCGCAAGAAGGATTCGTTTCATACGCGTTGCTCCACCCATGATTTGACCGATTGCAGCGCGACGGGCAGCTTCGCCGGCTCGGTGCCGCCGGCCTGCGCCATATCCGGCCGCCCGCCGCCTTTGCCGCCTACCTGCTGCGCGACGAAATTGACAAGCTCGCCGGCCTTGAGCTTCGCCGTCAGGTCGGCGGTGACCCCGGCGATGAGCGAGACCTTGCCGTCCTGCACCGCGCCGAGCACGATGGCCGCCGATTTCAGCCGATCCTTCAGCTTGTCCATCGTATCGCGCAGCGTCTTCGCATCGGCGCCGTCCAGCGTAGCGACCAAAACCTTGGCGCCTTTCACGTCGACGGCCTGCGACGCGAGGTCCTGCCCCTGGCCAAGCGCGAGCTTGGAGCGCAGCTTGCCAAGCTCTTTTTCCAGGAGCTTCTTCTCCTCGACAAGCGTGGCAACCGCCTTCTCCACCGAGCCCGGCTGCGTGCGCAGCTGCCGCGCCACCTGCGAGAGCTCGCGCAGCTGCTTGTCCATCATGGCAAGCGCGGTCGAGCCCGTGGTCGCCTCGATGCGGCGGATGCCGGCCGCGACGCCGCCCTCGGAATAGATCCTGAACAGGCCGATGTCGCCGGTCCGTGCGACATGCGTGCCGCCGCAGAACTCGCGCGACGTGCCGATATCGAGCACGCGCACCTCGTCGCCGTATTTCTCGCCGAAGAGCATCACCGCGCCCGAGTTCTTCGCCTCGTCGATCGGCATCACCTGCGCGCGCGTCGGCGTGTTGAGCAGGATCTCGGCGTTCACGCGTCGCTCGACCTCGCGCAACTCCTCGTCGGTGACCGGCTTGTCGTGTGAAAAATCGAAGCGCGTCTTGTCGGCATCGACAAGCGAGCCCTTCTGCTGCACATGCGATCCCAGCACCTCGCGCAGCGCCTTGTGCATGAGGTGCGTCACCGAATGATTGCGCATCGTGCGCGCGCGCAGCGCCGTGTCGACGCGCGCCTCGACCTTGTCGCCGAGCTTCAGCACACCGGTCTTGAGCGTGCCCTGGTGGCCGTACACGTCGGCCTGGATCTTCTGCGTGTCGGCGACTTCGAACGTGCCGCCGGAGCCCACGATCTCGCCGCGGTCGCCAACCTGGCCGCCCGCCTCGGCGTAGAACGGCGTGCGATCAAGCACCACGGTGCCCGCCTCGCCGCTTTTCAGCCCGTGTACCTTCGTGCCTTCGCGATAGAGCGCGACGACCTTCGCCGGCAGCGCGAGCGTCTCGTAGCCGTGGAATTCTGTTTTCGAACCCTCGTACTCGAGCGTCGATGCGGCGGCGAACTTGGAGGCCGCTCGCGCGCGCTCACGCTGCTGGTCCATCGCCGCCTCGAAGCCCGCCATGTCGATGCGCACTTCGCGTTCGCGCGCGATGTCGGCGGTGAGGTCGACCGGGAACCCGTAGGTATCGTACAGGCGAAATACCGTGTCGCCATCGAGCAGCTTCTCGCCGGAGGCGAGCGCCGATTCAAGAACGCCCATGCCGTTGTCGAGCGTCTCGGCGAAACGCTGCTCTTCCTGAAGCAATACGTCCGTGACGCGCGCTTTCACCTTGCGCAGCTCCGCATACGCGTCACCCATCGCCCGGTCCAGGTCATCGACCAGCTTGTGGAAGAACGGCTGCTTCTGCCCGAGCTTGTAGCCGTGCCGAATCGCCCTGCGGACAATGCGTCGCAGTACGTAGCCTCGCCCCTCGTTCCCGGGAATCACGCCGTCGACGATCAGGAAGCTGCAGGCGCGGATGTGGTCCGCGATCACGTTGAGCGACGGACTGTTGAGCTCCCGCTGCTTCGTTTCCCGCGCCCCGGCCTTGATGAGATCCTGGAAAAGGTCGATCTCGTAGTTCGAATGCTTGCCTTGCAGCACCGCGGCGATGCGCTCGAGCCCCATGCCAGTGTCGACCGAAGGCTTGGGCAGCGGGTGCAGCACACCCTGCTCGTCGCGGTTGAATTGCATGAAAACCAGGTTCCAAATCTCGATGTAGCGGTCGCCGTCGGCATCGGGCGATCCCGGCGGGCCGCCGGACACGCCCGGGCCATGGTCATAGAAGATCTCGCTGCAGGGCCCGCAAGGGCCCGTATCTGCCATCTGCCAGAAGTTGTCCGACTGGTACTTCTGGCCGCCGGGCTTGTCGCCAATGCGCACGACATGTTCGGCCGGCACTCCAATCATCTTCGTCCAGAGCTCGTAGGCCTCGTCATCGGTTTGATAGACCGTCGTCCAGAGCCGCTCCGGCGCGAGGCCATACACCTTGGTGAGCAGCTCCCAGGCAAACTGGATCGCGTCCTTCTTGAAGTAGTCGCCGAAGGAGAAGTTGCCGAGCATCTCGAAGAACGTGTGGTGGCGCGCCGTGTAGCCCACGTTCTCGAGGTCGTTATGCTTGCCGCCCGCGCGCAGCGAGCGTTGCGCGGTTGTCGCGCGCTTATACGGGCGCTGCTCCTTGCCGAGGAACACGTCCTTGAACTGCACCATGCCCGAGTTCACGAAGAGCAGCGTCGGGTCGTTGACCGGCACGAGCGAGCTCGAAGGCACGATGCTGTGCCCCTTGGAGCGGAAGTAGTCGAGGAACCCTGCGCGAATATCGCTTGACTTCACTATGGCATTCTACTGCACCGCAAATACGCAAGTGACTTAGATGACGCGCGCGCTGTGCATCGCCTGGCTCCTGCTCGCTCCGGCGCCGTTGCGCGCGCAAGAGGTGACTGACGCCGATCTCCAGAAACGCGCGAACGCCGTTCTTACGCTAATGGGCTTCTCGCTAACGCCGGATGTCACCACCGGCGCGCTCTCGATCTCGGAGCAGAGTACGGGTGACCCCTATTTTCGACAGACCTCGATCAGCGGCGGAGGCAGGGTGAGCAAGACCGTGCCGCTCTATCTCGAAGGCACGCTCGCCTACGGCCGCTATGACCCGAGCTTCGCCGCCGGCAGCGGGCAAGCGCCTATTCCGGTGAACTGGGAGAGCCTGCTCGCGACCGGCGGAGTGGGCTGGGACTTCCCGGTGGCAAAGCAGCTTTGGCTGCGACCGATCTTCAATTTCTCCCTCGGACGCATCGAGAGCGAGGGCGCGACCGCGCCGGCCACTGCGGCGGCGCCAGGCAATCGCGACGCGGTCGACTTTCTCGGCAACGGAAGGCTCAATGCCTTTGGCCTGGGCGGGTCGTTGATGCTGGACTACGAACGATACCGCCCGGAGAACGAAGTCGACTTCGAGGTCCGCTACACCTATATCAATCTGCAGAGCTTCGACAGCTCCCAGTCGGTGGAAGGCCATGCCAACGCACAGACCTTCTCGCTGTGGTCGCGCTATCGCGCGCCGACGGGATGGGTTCTCCTCGAGCGGCCGCTGCGCTATGTGCTGGAGTACGCCTACACGGGCTTCCTCGGCGATCTGAGAGGAGTCCTGGGCTTCGACCGTCTGCACTCTTTCGGCGCCGGCGTCGAGCTCGACTCGAGCCACTACGAGGTATTCGTGTCGCGCACTAGGCTGCTCGTGCGCTACAAGGTCGGCGACAACGTCACCGGTTGGGCGTTCGGCCTCGCAGTGAGCTTCTGAAAAAGCCCGGGACGCCGGCCGGACGTCCCGGGAACCCGCTAAGCGTTGATGCGCCCGTATTTGAGAAGCCTCGCTCTGACGGCGCCCATGGTTCTTTCGTGCGCCGCGGCAAGCTCCTGCAGCGCGCGGCCGGCGTCGAATGCGGCGAGGAGCTTGCGATCCTCGTCTTCGCTCCACGGCTCGCCGGTCTTTGGCGGCATCTGCTGCTTGCGCCGATCGAACCGTTCGATGCGCTCGAGCGCGCCCGCCGCCTCGTACAGCGCCCTCACCACCTGCGGCCGCTGATACGTGCTCTCCGGCGGGAACACCTCGCCCGTCTCGGGATCGACGCCGTTCGCGAGCGAGCGCACGATCGCCAATGCTTGTGCATGTTCCATCTCGTCACCTCCTTTCCACGCGTTGCTGCGTGCGTGAAAAACGAGCGAGCGCTGCGGCGCGTTTACTCTTCGGAAAAATTCGTACTGCTGGATAAAGCGCTGCGGATCGTGTCGTAGGAGAACCCGCGGCTTTGCAGGAAGCGCGCGCGGCGCGCGTGCTCTTCGCGCGAACTCACTGGTGCATGGTATTTGCGCTTGAGAATGGCGCGCGCGCGCTCGAGTTCGTTGGCGCTGGATACTTTGGAAATCATTTCGTCCGACACGCCCTTGCTTTTCAAGTCCTGGCGGATGTGCCTGGCACCGTACTTGCGAGCAAGCGAGCGCGCGCGCGCCTCGGCAAAGCGCTCGTTGGAGAGCTGCTTCTTGCTCTCCAACTCGCGCAACAGACCTTCAAGGATTTCGGGTGATTCGGCGTAGGGCGCGAGCTTGCGCGCCAGCTCGTCCCGCGAGTGTTCGCGCCGCGCGAGAAAGCGCAGCGCTATCGCCTTCAGGTCAGGCTGCTTTGCGCTTGCGGTCGGGAAAGTAGATCTCCCAGGAGCGCGCGTCGCCGACAAGCAGCCCGATGCCCTGGCTCGGCGGCTTCGCGCACGGCTTGGCGTCGAAGAACTCGGCGAGCTTCACGGTCGCCGGCGAGAAGTACGCCGTTATGCAGTTCGTCTGGCGGTCGTAGCGAGAAAACACCGCCATGCGGGCCGGCCTTCCGGCGGCCATGAACATCGGCCGGAACATTTGCTGGATGCGGGCGGACGCGGCGTCGCCGAGCGCCTTCGAGCGCCATGTTTCCATCGAGCCGCCTCAGCTCTCGCCACCGCGCTTGCGCGCCGGCAGACGCTCGACCTTCTTGTCTTCGACCGCCGCCTCCGCCGGGGCAACGGGGGCGAGCTTCTGCACTCCGGCCTTCTCGCGGATCTTCTGCTCGATTTCGCGTGTGAGCGCCGCGTTCTCCTTCAGGAAGTCGCGCGCGTTGTCCTTGCCTTGGCCGAGGCGGTCGCTGTTGTAGATGTACCAGGCGCCGGATTTTTCGAGCACGCCGAGGTTGACGCCGATCTCCAGCATCTCGCCTTCGCGCGAAATGCCTTCGCCGTACATGATGTCGAACTCGGCCTGCTTGAACGGCGGCGCGACCTTGTTCTTCACGA
>JAICPQ010000001.1 GCA_025929745.1 Burkholderiales bacterium
CGAACGCATCGCTTCTCACTTCGAGGAGAGCGCGAAGCTCAAGGCGGCGTCGTCGCAGGTCCTCACCGAACCGCTCACGCGCGCCGCCGACCTCATGGTGGAGAGCCTGCGCGCCGGCGGCAAAATTCTCTCGTGCGGCAACGGCGGCTCGGCCGCCGACGCCCAGCATTTCGCCGCCGAGCTTGTGAACCGCTTCGAGATGGAGCGTCCGCCGCTCGCGGCGGTCGCGCTCAGCACCGACACCTCGAGCCTTACCTCGATCGCCAACGACTACGCCTATCAGCAAGTGTTCTCGAAGCCGCTGCGGGCGATCGGCCGGCGCGGCGATGCGCTTCTCGCCATCTCGACAAGCGGCAATTCGACCAACGTGCTCGACGCGGTGCATGCGGCGCACGAGGTCGGCATCCGCGTGGTCGCGCTCACCGGAAACGGCGGCGGCAAGATGGGCGCGGCGCTCGGCGCCGGGGACGTCCATCTGTGCGTGCCGCACAAGAAGACCGCCCGTATCCAAGAGGTCCACCTCCTATGCCTGCACTGCCTATGCGACGCTATCGATACGCTGCTCTTTTCGCGCTGATCCCAGCACTTGCCCTGCAAGGCTGCCCGGCCGTGATCGGCGCGGGCGGCTTCGTCGCCATGTCGAGCATGGACGATCGGCGCACCACCGGAACGCAGCTCGACGATAGCGCGATCGAATCGCGCGCCAACAGCCGCATCGCCGAGCGCATCGGCGAGCGCGGTCGCATCCACGTAGCCGCGTTCAACCGCACGGTGCTCCTCACTGGCGAAGCGTGGGACGAGGCGACGCGCGCCGAGGCCGAGCGCATCGCGCTCGAGGTGCCCAATGTGCGCAGCGTCACGAACGAAATCCGGCTTTCGAGCGCTTCTTCGCTCAGCGAGCGCGCGGGCGACACGCAGCTCACCGCCGTCATCAAGGGCCGCTTGATGAATGCGGAGCGTCTGAACCCGGTGCACGTCAAGGTTATTACGGACGCCGGGGTCGTATACCTCCTCGGCCTCGTCACCGAGACCGAGGCGGAAACGGCGACCGAGCTCGCGCGTACCACGGGCGGTGTGCGCAAGGTGGTGAAGGTGTTCGAGTATTGCAAGGAGACCGACGAGCTGTGCCGCCGGCCGCAGCCGCCGGCCGAGAAGCCCAAGCCGCCGCGGGCGTGACGCCCCCTGCGTTCGAAGCCAAGATCCGCGACCCTGCGGCACTGGAGAGCTGGATCGACGCCTTGGCGCGTCCGCTTGTCTTCACCAACGGCGTGTTCGACATACTGCACCGTGGGCACGTCACTTATCTCGCGCGTGCCCGCGCGCTCGGCGCGTCGCTACTGGTTGCGCTGAACTCGGACGCTTCGGTACGGCGCCTGAACAAGGGCGCAGATCGTCCGCTGAATCGTCTCGCCGACCGCCTCGCACTCGTGGCCGCGCTCGAGTGCGTCGACGCTGTCACCTGGTTCGACGAGGACACGCCCGAAGCGCTGATCGCCGCTTGCCGCCCTCAGGTCCTCGCCAAGGGCGGCGACTGGCCGCCGGACCGGATCGTCGGCGCCGGCGGGGTGCTCGCGCGCGGCGGCCAAGTCGTATCCATTCCCTTCGAGCACGAGCGCTCGACCACGGCGCTGCTCACACGGATCAGGAAAGCCTGAGCTCGAAGCAGAGCGCGCCGGGCGTCGGTTTCTCGAGGTAAGGCGCGGTCGGCTGGAAGCCGAGCGCACGATAAAGCGCCTGCGCCTCGCGCATCTTCGGGAGCGTGTCCAGCACGATGCGCTTGCAGCCCGCGGCCCGCGCCGCGCCGACCGCAGTCTCGGCGAGCACGCGGCCGAGACCTTGACCGCGTTGCGCGGCGCGCACGTACAGCCGCTTCATCTCCGCCGTTTCTCCATCCAGAAACCGTACCGCGACGCAGCCGGCGTCATCGGCCAGGAAAAGCTGATAGGGGCCGGGGAGAGAAGCGAGCTCGGCCTCGAAATCTGCGAAGCAGCAAGGCTCGTCCACGAGGCGAGCGTACTCGGCAAAGAGCTCGCGTACGCGCGCGAGCTGCGCGGCGGCGGTGGCTTGGACGGGGCGGCCCATATACTATTCCTCCATGCGGCTGCACCAGCTGAAGGTCGATTATGACGCCGAGCAGGACCGGCTGTTGATGCTCGTGGCGACGAACGAATCCGTCGAGCTCAGGCTCTCGCTCACACGCCGCTTCGTGAAGCTGCTTTGGCCGCTGCTCGTCAAGCTTGCCGAGGAAGCCAGCCCTCGTATCCGTACGCAGGCCAACCCGGAAGCGCGCAAGGCGCTGCTCGGCATGGAGCATGAGCACGCCGTCTCGAAGGCTGACTTCTCCAAGCCCTACGACGCGGCGGGCAGCGAGCGCCCGCTCGGCGAGCTACCGCTGCTTCTTGCCCGCATTCAGACGGGGCATGACCGCAATGGTCAGCCCGTGGTCGCGCTACACCCGGCCGATGGCCAGGGTATTACGCTCACTTTCGACTCCGTCTTGCTGCATTCGCTGTGCCGGCTGCTGCAATCGGCGGTGAAGAAGAGCGACTGGGACATGGAGTTGAAGCTGCCCGGCACCGAACCGCAGGAGGGTGCCGCGGCCGAGCGGGTACGCACGCTGAACTGACCTATAATTGCAGGTTATTTCTTCGGCTTTTGAACAACTCGGCCTGATCCCGCCGCTCGTCGCGACGGTCGCGGAGCTCGGTTACAGTAAACCCACCCCGGTCCAGGAGCAGGCGATTCCGCTGGTCCTCTCCGGGCGCGATCTCATGGCCGGCGCCCAGACCGGCACGGGCAAGACCGCCGCGTTCGCGCTGCCGATCCTGCAGCGCCTCGTGCCGTTCGCCAGTCCATCGGCGTCGCCCGCGCGTCACCCGGTGCGCGCCCTCGTCCTCACGCCTACGCGCGAGCTCGCCGTTCAGGTCGCGGAGAGTTTCCGCGATTACGGCGCCAAGCTTCCGTTGCGTAGCACCGTGATCTATGGCGGTGTCGACATGAACGCGCAGATCGATCAGCTGCGGAAGGGCGTCGAGGTCGTGGTGGCCACGCCCGGGCGTCTCCTCGACCACGTGCAGAACAAGACGGTGATGTTCAATCAGCTTTCGGTGCTGGTGCTCGACGAAGCCGACCGCATGCTCGACATGGGTTTTCTGCCGGACATCAAGCGCATCATCGCGCTCCTCCCGCGCGAGCGGCAGAACCTGCTGTTTTCCGCCACTTTCCCCGACGAGATCCGCACGCTCGCGAAGACCCTCTTGCGCAACCCGGCCGAGCTCCAGATCGCGGCGCGCAATGCGGTCGCCGACCTAGTGACGCACGTGATGCATCCGGTCGCGCGCGAGAAGAAGCGCGAGCTCCTTTCCTACCTGATTCAGACGCGCGGCCTGCGCCAGGTGCTCGTCTTCACCGGCACGCGCATCGGCGCGAACCGCCTCGCGCACCAGTTGCGCCGCGATCATATCCACGCCGATGCAATACACGGCGACAAGTCGCAGGCCGAGCGCGAGGCTGCGCTGGCCGACTTCAAGTCCGGCAAGACCACCGTGCTGGTGGCTACGGACGTGGCCTCGCGCGGCCTCGACATCGAAGGCTTGCCGCAGGTCATCAACTTCGACGTGCCGCATTCGCCCGAGGACTACGTGCACCGTATCGGACGAACCGGGCGCGCGGGGATGACCGGCGAAGCGATCTCGCTCGTCTCTCCGCAGGACCACGACGCCGTCGCGGCAATCGAGCGGCTTATCAAGAAGCGTATCGAGCGCGTGCTCATCCCGAACTTCGGTCCGAGCGGACCGAGCGTCGCGACGATGATGGGCGATCAGCCGTCGCACAAGGACCGGGAGCGACGGCGCTCGCCGTCATCGGGGCCGAAACGGCAGGTTGACCCGATCTTCTCGAAGCCTTACGAGCCCGCCGCCCCCACCGCAACCCCAATTCCTGCAGCAAATCAAGAAGCACCGCAAGCCAAGCGTAAACGGCCGCAACTCGCGGCACTCCTCGGCGGATTGAAAAAAGCTTCCTAGGCTAGACGCAGCGCGCGCCGTCGACTTCGATGCACACGCCGCTGACGAGGCTCGCTTCGTCGGAGGCGAGGTAAAGGCACGCATTCGCGACGTCCAGCGGCGTCGAGAAGCGGCCAAGCGGAATGGTGGCGAGGAAGCGGGCTTTGGCCTCCTCGCTGACGCTGCCGCCCGCGAAGTCCGCGGAGAGCGCGGTCTCGGGGCTGAACACGGGATTCACGCAGTTCACGCGGATGCGGTCCTTGCCGAACTCGCCCGCCATCGACTTCGACATGGTGATCACCGCGCCCTTGGAGCTGTTGTAGACCGTGAGGCCGGGACGCGGCCGGATGCCCGCGGTGGATGCGATGTTGACGAACGAGCCGCCGCCGCGCTTTTGGAATACCGGCACGGCATGGATGGCGGAGAGGTAGACGCTCTTCACGTTGACTGCGTAGACGCGGTCGAATTCGGCCTCGGTGACTTCCAGGTACGGCTTGTTGCGATGCGTCCAGCCGGCGTTGTTCACTACGATATCGAGCTTTGCGCCCGCCGCGCGGACGAGCTTCGCCCAGTCGTCGCTTTTCGTGACGTCGGCCTGGACGAACGTGCCGTTGGTCTCCTTTGCCACGCGCTCGCCCGCGCCCTGATTGATGTCGTTAACGATGACATGCGCGCCTTCCTCGGCGAAGCGCTTCGCGATGCCCGCGCCGAAGCCCGACCCGGCCCCGGTGACGATGGCCAACTTTCCCTTTAGGCGCATGGTTTATCTTCGAAAAGGACTATGTTCGCATAGCTCGTCGACGTAACGGGTAATCCCCGCGCCCTCGCGCTCCAAAAACTGCTCGACCGCGCGCGCGAACTTCGGGTGCGCGAGCCAATGCACGGAGGGCGCCTCGACCGGAAGCAGGCCGCGCCAGAGCTTGTGCTCGCCCTGGGCACCGCCTTCGAACACCTGGAGGCGTTTGGCAATGGCGAACTCGATTGCCTGGTAGTAGCAGCACTCGAAGTGCAGGAGCGGCACGTGTTCCATCGCGCCCCAGTAGCGTCCGTAGAGCGCGTGCTCGTCGTGCAGGAAAAGGGAAGCGGCGATCGGGCGGCCGTCTCGCTCAGCGACCACCATGGCGACGTACTGCGGCATCGCGGCGCCAAGCCGCAAAAAGAAATCGAGGCTAAGGTAGGGGCTCGAACGATGCTCGGCGTAGGTCTTGCGATAGCAGCGGTTGAAAAACTCCCAATGCCGGCGTTCGATGGCGTGTGCCTCGTACCACCGGCAGCGCACGCCTGCCTCGGCTACGCGCCGGCGCTCCTGCCGGATTTTCTTGCGCCGCTCGCGCGTCATGCGCGCGAGGAAGTCTTCGAAATCGCTGTAGCCGGCGTTGTGCCAGTGAAACTGTACCGCGCGCCGGATCAGCATGCCGCGTTTCACGAAATGCGCCAGCTCCTCCTCCGCCGGGAATAGCACATGCAGCGAGGAGCTGTTTTGCGCGAGTTCGAGCGCAGAATCGAGCAAAAGCTCTTTCTCGGCGCCAAGCAGGCGCGGTCCGCGAACGGGGGTAAAAGGTACGGCGCTGAGAAGCTTCGGGTAGTAATCGAGACCGTGGCGCTCGTGCGCCTCCGCCCAAGCCCAGTCGAACACGTACTCGCCATACGAATGCGACTTCGCGAAAAGCGGCATCGCCCCGATCAGGGCGCCGGCGCGGCGGACAAGGAGGAATTGCGGCAGCCAGCCGGTCTGCGCCGAGGCGCAGCCCGTGTCGATGAGCGCGGAGAGAAACTCATGCCGCACGAAGGGCCGCGGGCCGGCGAGCGCGTTCCATTCCGCGGCGTCCACGCCGCGCAGCGAGTCGACTACGCTAACGGACTCCAAACTCGACGCGGATCCTCTCGGCCACCTTGGGATCGAAGCCCTTGATGCGCTCGTACTCGGCGCGCAGCTTGTCGCGCCGGTCCAGCCTGTGCCAGACGCCGGCGAGCTGGTAGCCGGCGTACGGATTGAACGGCTGCAGCCGGGCCGCTTCCTGAAATTTCGCCGCGGCCTCTTCCAGCCGGCCGAGGTGCGCAAGGGAAAGCCCCAGCCCATACCAGGCGCGGTCGACGCGCGGGTCAATTTCGATGGCGCGCTCGAAGCGCGGCACCGCCGCCTCGTGGCGTCCGGTGCGCTGCAGGATAAACGCTACGTTGAAGTGCGCGGGCGCATCGGCCGGGTTGAGGGCGAGCGCGCGCTCAAAGGCGTCGATGGCCGCCGGAAACTCCTCTCGCTCGGCGAGCAGGAAGGCGACGCAGGTCCAGGCCTGCTGGTGGCGTGGGTTCTCGCGCGCCACGGCGCGGAATACCTCCAGCGCCCGCGAGTGGCGCTTAAGAAGCATCAGGAACTGCCCGTACCAGAAGAGAAGCGACGGGCGCAGGGGTTCGCGCAGCGCCATCCACTTGATTCTACGCTGTACAATGACCGCCTCGCGGAGGACCCCGGCCATGAAGAAGATCGAAGCGATCGTGAAGCCGTTCAAGCTCGATGAAGTGCGCGAAGCGCTTTCGGAGGTTGGCGTCACCGGCCTTACCGTGACGGAGGTCAAGGGATTCGGCCGCCAAAAGGGCCACACCGAGCTCTACCGTGGCGCCGAGTACGTCGTCGACTTCCTGCCGAAGGTGAAGATCGAGGTCGTGGTCGCCGAGAACCAAGTTGAGAGCGCGATCGACGCGATCGTCAAATCGGCGCGCACCGGGAAAATCGGCGACGGCAAGATCTTCGTCACCTCGGTCGAGCACGTGGTGCGCATCCGCACAGGCGAGACCAACGAGGCGGCGGTCTAGGTCTTCAGCAGGACGAGAAGCGCCCCCGCGCCCCCGTGCGCGGCCGGAGCTTGCGCGAAGGCGAGCACTTCGTCGCGCAGCTTGAGCCAGTGGTAAACCTTCTTTTTCAGGACCGGCTCGCGGTTTCGTGAGCCGAGTCCCTTGCCGTGGACGATGCGCACGCAGCCAAGACGTCGCGCGCGCGCGCTTCGCAGGAACTCGCGCACCGCGGTTGCGGCCTGCGCGCGATTCAGCCCGTGCAGGTCGACGCTGTCCTCCACCACCCAGTGCCCGCGCCGCAGCTTGCGCAGCATCGCCGGCGAGTAGCCGTTGCGCACGAAGGCGAGTTCGTCTCCGGACTCCAGGGACTGCTCGGCTGAAATCGGCCCGAGCGACTCGGAGAGCGCCGCCCGCTCATCGCGCCAGGTCTCGCGCGGCACGGCCGCAGGCCGCACGCGGGTCCGCGTCACGCGGCGCGGCTCGGCGAGCGGCTCTACGCCGTTCCGCCAGTCCTCCTCGTCAGGCGCCGGCATCGAGAAATTTCTCGGCGTCGAGGGCCGCCATGCAGCCGCTCGCGGCGCTGGTCACCGCCTGCCGGTATACATGATCCTGCACGTCGCCGGCGGCGAAGACGCCGGGCGCGCTGGTCGCGGTGGCGAAACCGTCGCGTCCGCCGCGCGTGACGATGTAGCCGTCCTGCATCTCGAGCTGGCCGGCAAAGATGCCGGTGTTCGGCGTGTGCCCGATGGCGACAAAGAAGCCCTTCGCCGCAATCACCTTCGATTCGCCGGTTTTCAAGTTCCTGACACGCACTCCGCCCACCCCGCGCGCGTCGCCGAGCACCTCCTCGACAACCGCGTTGAGCTCGAGGCGGATCTTGCCCTCGGCGACCCGCTTCATGAGCTTGTCGACCATTATTTTCTCGGCGCGGAACTTGTCGCGGCGGTGGACCAGAACCACACCGGAGCAGATGTTGGCGAGATAGAGCGCTTCCTCCACCGCGGTATTGCCGCCGCCGACCACGACGACCTCCTGAGCCTTGAAGAAGAAGCCGTCGCAGGTGGCGCAGGCCGAGACGCCGCGGCCCATGTATTTCTGCTCGGACGGCAGGCCGAGGTACTTGGCGGTGGCCCCGGTCGCGATGACGAGCGCGTCGCAGGTATAGGTGCCGGCGTCGCCCTCCAGCACGATCGGCCGCTTGCCGAGGCGCGCGGTGTGGATCTGGTCCGAAACCACCTCGGTCTCGAAGCGCTCGGCGTGCCGCTGGAAGCGCTGCATGAGGTCCGGGCCCTGCACGCCGTCCGCGTCGGCCGGCCAGTTGTCCACGTCGGTCGTCGTCATCAGCTGCCCGCCCTGCGCAAGCCCGGCGATCAGCACCGGCTTGAGGTTCGCCCGCGCCGCGTAGACCGCCGCCGTGTATCCCGCCGGACCCGACCCGAGGATGAGGAGGCGCGCATGTCGTGTCGCCATTCGTGGAAATGCTAACATCCCGCCCATGGCGACTACGGTATCGACCGCCGTCCTCAAGACGGTGCCGCTGTTCGCGAGCTGCCCAGAAGAGCAGCTGCGCATGCTAACCACGGTTGTGACGCGCAAAAGCGCGCCGCGCTCCACCACCATCATGGCGGGAGGCGATCCGACCGATTCCCTCTACATCATCCTCTCCGGCCGGCTCAAGGTCATGATGAGCGACTCCGAAGGCAAGGAAGTGATCCTTGCCATCCTCGGGCCTGGCGAGATCTTCGGCGAGATGGGCCTGATCGACGACGAGCCGCGCTCCGCCACGGTGATCAGCATCGAGCCGTGCGAGCTCCTTTCGATCTCGAAGCGCGACTTCAAGAAGTGCCTGCAGGAGAACTTCGACATGACGATGGCGGTCATGCGCGGCCTGGTGAAGCGCCTGCGCGAGGCCGACCGGAAGATCGGCAGCCTGGCTCTGCTGGACGTTTACGGCCGCGTGGCGCGCCTGCTCCTCGACATGGCTGAGAACGTCGATGGCGAGAAGGTCGTGACCAAGCGGCTGCCCAAGCAGGACATTGCGAAAATGATCGGCGCCTCGCGCGAGATGGTGAGCCGCGTGATGAAGGACCTGCAGACGGGCGGGTACATCGAAATGCGGGGCTCCCAGATCGTGCTGCGCGACACGATCATGCTCCCCGAGTAGCAAGGGCCAAACCCTGGCCGCGGTAAGCAAGGCGGCGCGCAAAGCGGCGCCCCTGCCGGCGAAGCTCGCCGGCGTGCTGCGCGAGGCAAAGTGGCTGCTGCTGATCGCGCTCGGGCTGTACCTCGTCCTCATCTTCGCCACCTATCAGCGCGCCGATCCGGGCTGGTCCCATAGCGCGACCGACGCGGTGGTGCGCAATGCCGGCGGTGCGTTCGGCGCCTGGCTTGCCGACCTCCTCCTGTATGCCTTCGGCGTGTCAGCCTACTGGTCGGCGGCGCTCTGCGCCTACGTCGTGGTTTGGGGATTCCGCCGCATGGATTCGCTGCGGCTGGGCATTGCCTTGGGCGGCTTCGCGCTGCTTCTGCTTTCGAGCGCAGCGCTCGAGCGCCTGCGCTTCCATAGCCTCGCCGCCGAGCTGCCGTTCGCGCCGGGCGGCCTTCTCGGCGAAGTGCTGGCGGCCAACCTGTCGGCCGCCCTCGGCTTCACGGGAGCGACGCTGCTTCTCCTCACATTCGCTGCGATCGGCTTCAGCCTTTTTATCGGCGTGTCGTGGCTCGCGATGTTCGAGGGCATGGGCCTCTTGCTGGAGAAAACATACTTCGTCGCGCTCGGCGTCTGGGATCGGCGGACCGACCGCAAGCTCGGAACACTCGCGCGCGAAGAGCGCGAGGCGGTGGTCCAGATCGAAAAGCGCCGCGAGGAGGACCATGCGCCGCTGCGCATCGAGCCGGCGCTCGCCGAGATCAAGAAATCCGAGCGCGCGCAGAAGGAGAAGCAGGCGCCGCTCTTCGAGAATCTGCCCGACACGCCGCTGCCGCCGCTCAAGCTCCTGGACGAAGCCTCGGGCGGCGGCGTGAGCATCGCGCCCGAGACGCTCGAATTCACCTCGCGCCTCATCGAGAAGAAGCTTTCGGATTTCGGCGTGGCGGTGAAGGTGCTCGCCGCGTACCCGGGCCCGGTCATTACACGCTACGAGGTCGAGCCGGCGGTCGGCGTGAAAGGCAGCCAAATCGTCAATCTGGTGAAGGATCTGGCGCGCGCTCTCTCCGTCGTGTCGATCCGCGTGGTGGAGACCATTCCGGGCAAGTCCTGCATGGGCCTGGAGATCCCGAACCCGCACCGCCAGACTGTCCGTCTTACCGAAATTCTCGGCTCCGAGGCCTATCACGGCATGCATTCGGCGCTCGCGCTGGCCCTCGGCAAGGACATCGCCGGCCATCCGATCGTCACCGACCTCGCGCGCATGCCGCACCTGCTGGTCGCCGGTACCACCGGCTCGGGCAAATCGGTCGCCCTAAACGCGATGATCCTCTCGCTCCTCTACAAGTCGGAGCCGCGCGCGGTGCGCCTTATCCTCATCGACCCGAAGATGCTCGAGCTTTCGGTCTATCAGGACATCCCGCACCTGCTCGCGCCGGTCGTCACCGACATGAAACAGGCGACCAACGCGCTCAGCTGGTGCGTCGCGGAGATGGATCGCCGCTACAAGCTCATGAACTGGATCGGCGCGCGAAATCTCTCGGGCTTCAACCACAAGGTGGCCGATCGCAAGGTGGATGATCCGTTCTCCCCGGATCCGGAAAAGCCGCAGCAGCTTCAGCCGATGCCGCACATCGTCGTGGTGATCGACGAGCTCGCCGATCTCATGATGGTCGTCGGCAAGAAAGTAGAGGAGCTCATCGCCCGGCTCGCCGGCAAGGCGCGCGCCGCCGGGATCCATCTCGTGCTCGCCACGCAGCGGCCCTCGGTGGATGTCATCACCGGGCTTATCAAGGCGAACATTCCGACGCGCATCGCCTTCCAGGTTTCCTCGAAGGTCGACTCGCGCACTATCCTCGACCAGTCCGGCGCCGAGGCGCTTCTCGGCGCCGGCGACATGCTGTATCTCCCGCCGGGCACCGGGTTGCCCCAACGCGTGCACGGCGCCTTCGTCGCCGATCACGAGGTTCACAAGGTGGTCGACTACCTGAGGGCGCTCGCCAAGCCCGAGTACCTTTCGGAGGTCCTGCAGCCCGAAGAACCGGAGGAAATGACGCTCGACGGCGTGCCCGCGGGCGAGAAGGATCCGCTTTACGATCAGGCTGTGGAGATCGTGCTGCGCACACGGCGCCCTTCCATCTCGCTCGTGCAGCGGCACCTGCGCATTGGCTACAACCGCGCTGCGCGCCTGATCGAGGACATGGAGCGCGCCGGCATGGTGTCGCCCATGCAGTCAAACGGCAACCGCGAGGTCCTGGTTCCCGCCAAGGCGGATTAGGGTTTGAAGAAAATCCTCCTGGCAGCGTTGTTCGCCATTTCCGCATCGGTGGAAGCGGCGGCGATCGAGCGCTTCAAGTCGTTCGTGCGCGGCACACAGTCCGCGCGCGCCGACTTCGAGCAGAAAGTCTACGACCGCGGCGGCAAGCTCTCGCAGGAGGCGAAGGGCAGCTTCGTCTTTCAGCGCCCGGGCCTGTTCCGCTGGGTCTACGCCAAGCCGGTCGACCAGCTCATCGTCGGCGACGGCCAGCGCGTGTGGATTTACGACCGCGATCTCAACCAGGTGACGGTGCGGAAACTCTCGAATGCGCTCGGCTCCACGCCGGCGGCGCTGCTCGCCGGGTCCGCCGACATCGAAAAGGCGTTCGAGCTCTCGGATGCCGGCGCGAAGGATGGCCTGGAGTGGCTCGAGGCAAGACCGCGCGAGCGCGAGGCCGGGTTCGAGCGGGTGCGCATGGGATTCGATGCCGAGAACCTGCGTGCGATGGAACTTCTCGACCACTTCGGCCAGACCACGCGCCTTCAGTTTTCCAACCTGCGGCGTAACCCGAAGGTCGATAAGTCCGAGTTCCGCTTCGAGCCTCCAAAAGGCGCCGACGTCCTAGGGGAAAAGTGAGCGATCTGTTCGGCAAGCGGGAACCGGCGGCTCCGCTTGCCGAGGTCCTGCGGCCGCAGTCGCTCGACGAGGTGGTCGGCCAGCGTCATCTTCTCGGGCCGGGAAAGCCGCTGCGCCTCGCCTTCGAGTCGGGCAAGCCGCATTCGATGATTTTGTGGGGTCCGCCCGGCTCGGGTAAGACGACCATCGCCCGGCTGATGGCGAAAGCGTTCGACGCCGAGTTCATCGCGCTGTCGGCGGTGTTCTCGGGGGTGAAGGACATCCGCGAAGCGGTGCAAAAAGCCGAGCACACCCTCGCCGCGAGCGGCAGAGGCACGATCCTCTTCGTTGACGAAGTGCACCGCTTCAACAAGGCGCAGCAGGACGCCTTCCTGCCCTACGTCGAGCGCGGGCTCTTCACGTTCGTCGGCGCTACCACCGAGAACCCGTCGTTCGAGGTCAATAGCGCGCTTCTTTCGCGCGCAGCGGTTTACGTGCTCGAGCCACTCTCGGCTGAAGATATGGAGACGCTGCTCGCGCGCGCTTCCATTTCCGTCGACGAGCAGGCCAAGGCGAGGCTGATCGGCTTCGCCGACGGCGACGCGCGCCGCCTGCTGAACGCGGTGGAGATCCTCAAGAACACCGGCTCGCAGAAGATCGACGCCGAATTCCTCGAGCAGACCCTGGCGAAGAATCTGCGGCGTTTCGACAAGGGCGGCGAGCAGTTCTACGATCAGATCTCAGCGCTTCACAAGGCCGTGCGTGGCTCCGACGCCGACGCCTCGCTCTACTGGCTCCTGCGCATGCTGGATGGCGGCGCCGATCCGCTCTACGTCGGGCGGCGCCTGGTGCGCATGGCGGTCGAGGATATCGGCCTCGCCGACCCGCGCGCGCTGCGCCTTGCGCTCGATGCCTGCGAAACGTACGAACGGCTCGGCAGCCCCGAGGGCGAGCTCGCGCTAGCGGAAGCGGCGCTTTACCTAGCGGTGGCGGCGAAATCAAACGCCGTATACGAAGCCTATAATGCCGCGCGCGATTTCATCCGCGCCGACGCTACGCGCCCCGTTCCGCTCCACATCCGCAACGCGCCGACCTCGCTCATGAAAAATCTCGGCTACGGCAAGGGTTATCGCTACGCGCATGACGAGCCGGACGCCCATTCCGCGGGCCAGACCTATCTGCCGGAGGGCATGCCGGCGGTCGAGTGGTACAAACCGACCACGCGCGGCCTCGAAGAGAAGATCCGCAGCCGCATGGAAGAATTGAAGACCAGGAAATGATCGACATCCAGCTCTTGCGCAGGAACCCCCAGGACGTCGCGAAACGTCTGGCGACCCGCGGGCCGGGCGCCTTCGACGTGTCGCAGTTCGAGCGCTTCGAGAGCACGCGCAAGGAGTTGCAGGCCGCCGTGCAGCAGGCGCAGGCCTCGAGGAACCGCATCGCGAAGGACATAGGCCAGGCGAAGGCGCGCGGTCAGGACGTCGCGGAGCTGATGCAGCAGGGAGAGAAGCTCAAGTCGTTGCTCGAGCAATCCGAAGCGCAGCTCGAGAAGCTGCAGTCGGGATTCCAGGACCTTCTCGAGCGCATCCCCAATATCCCGCATGAGTCGGTTCCGGTCGGCGCGTCGTCAGAGGACAACCCGGAGCAGCGGCGCTGGGGCGAACCGCGCAAGTTCGACTTCGCGCCGAAAGACCACGTCGACGTTGGGACGGAACTGAGCGGCCTCGACTTCGAGACCGCGGCGAAGATCGCCGGCAGCCGCTTCGTGGTGATGAAGGGCGAGGTGGCGCGCCTGCATCGCGCGCTCGCGCAATTCATGCTCGACGTGCACAC
Source organism: Burkholderiales bacterium (assembly GCA_025929745.1). Taxonomy (GTDB): domain Bacteria; phylum Pseudomonadota; class Gammaproteobacteria; order Burkholderiales; family SG8-39; genus SCGC-AG-212-J23. The sequence goes on from JAICPQ010000001.1 coordinate 13,643, forward strand.
GCGCGAGCATGGCTACACCGAGACCTACGTTCCGTACATGGTGAGCGGAGCATGCGCGAACGGGGTGTCGAGCCTTTCCAAGTTCAGGGAAGATCTATTCAAAATCGAAGGCCGCGACCTCTACCTCATCCCGACAGCGGAGTACCCGGTCACCAACTTCGTGCGCGACGAGATCATTGCGCTCGAGAAGCTGCCGCTCAAATACGTGTGCCATTCACCGTGTTTTCGCTCCGAAGCCGGATCGGCCGGCAAGGACACGCGCGGCATGATTCGCAATCACCAGTTCGATAAGGTGGAGCTCGTGCAGATGGTGCATCCCGCGCGCTCCTATGCAGCACTCGAGGAGCTCACCGGGCATGCCGAGTCGATCTTGAAGCGCCTCGAGCTTCCGTATCGCGTGGTGACACTCTGCACCGGCGACATGGGGTTCTCGTCGGCCAAGACCTACGACATCGAGGTGTGGCTGCCCTCGCAGAACACCTACCGCGAGATCTCCTCATGCTCGAACTTCGAAGCGTTCCAGGCGCGGCGCATGCAGGCGCGCTACCGCGCGGAGAACGGCAAGCCCGACCTCGTCCATACGCTGAACGGCTCAGGGCTCGCCGTCGGGCGCACGCTCGTCGCGATCCTCGAGAACTACCAAGAGGCCGACGGGTCCGTCAGCGTGCCCGGTGCGCTGCGCGGTTACATGGGCGGGCGCGAGCGCCTCACGCCCCCCTGATAAAATCGCTTCTTGTTCGACCGCGGAGAGATGGCAGAGTGGTCGAATGCGGCAGACTCGAAATCTGTTGTACGGTTTACCGTACCGGGGGTTCGAATCCCTCTCTCTCCGCCACCTTTCTAAGTGACCAAAGCACTCGCCATCGTCACCGGAGCTGGCTCAGGTATCGGGCGCGCCTGCGCCAGCGCGCTCGGTAAGCGCGGTTTCGCCGTCGCCGCGATTGACATCGACGAAGCGAGCGCGCGTGAAACCGCGCGCGACATTCCCGGTGCGCGCGCCTATCGCGCCGACGTGAGCGTGAGCGCGCAGGTCGACGCCGCGGTGAGCGCTGCGGTCGCGGACTTCGGGCCTGTCGAGGTCCTGGTGAACAACGCCGGGATCCTCGACGGCTACTTCAACGCCGAAGAGATGGACGAGGCGGTGTGGCGCAAGGTGATCGATATCGATCTGACGGGCGTCTTTCTCGTCACGAAGCGCGTGCTGCACGAGATGCTGCCGCGCGGGCACGGCCGCATCATCAACATGGCGTCGGTCGCCGGACTGAACGGCACGGGCGGCGGCGCCGCCTACATCGCGGCGAAACACGGCGTGGTCGGCCTCACTCGCCAGATGGCGGTCGCCTATGGCGCGCGCGGTATCACGGTCAACTGTGTGTGTCCCGGCGCGATCCCAACCGGGCTGCGGCCGCACTCGCAGGCGATTCTTGGACCCGGGGTACCGGACATGAGCGCTCGGGGCGTCGCCGTTAACGACGATCAGGTGCGCGCGCTGGTGCCGGCGGGCGTGCGCGGCAAGGTCGAGGATATCGCTGGCGCCGTGTGCTTCCTTGCCTCACCGGAGGCTTCGTACATCAACGGCCACAGCCTCGTGGTCGACGGCGGCTGGCGAGCGAAGTAGGTTGAGCGCCGTTCCACTGCAGGTCCAGTTCGACCCGGCGTCCGCGCGCTTCGGCGCGTCGCGCTCGCAGAAGCGCCTCGAGGACGATCGCCTGCTTCTCGGCAAGGGCGTCTTCAGCGACGATCGAGAGTTTGCCGACACCGCCTGGATGGTGCTCGTGCGCTCCCCGCACGCGCATGCCTTGATCAAGAAAATCGAAGCCGGCAGCGCGCCAGGCGTTATTGCGGTTTATTCCATGGCGCACTTGCGCGCCGACGGCGTAAAGCACATTCCGTTTCCGCCGCTTTTCAAGCGCGCCGACGGCTCGCCGATGGCCGCGCCGCCGCGCACGCCGCTTGCCGAGGGGAAGGTGTTTTACGTCGGTCAGCCGGTGGTCGCCATCGTCGCCGAGACGCGCGCCGCCGCGCAGGACGCCGCCGAAGCGGTCGTCATCGATTATGAGGACCTGCCATCCGTGGTCGACCCGCGCAGCGCGGTGGCTGCGGATGCGCCGCTTCTGTGGCACGCCGCGCCTGGCAACATCGCCGCGGAAGCGGCATACGGGAATCCGGAAAAGGTCGGAGAGCTGTTCCGTACCGCCGCGCATGTCACTGAAGTGGAATTGCACAATCAGCGCCTCAATGCGGTCGCGATGGAGCCGCGCTGCGCGATCGCCGTGCATGAAGGCGGGCGCACGACGCTCTACACGCAGAACCAGACGCCGACGGCGGCGCGCGACCTGCTCGGCGCGGTGTTCGGCGAGCCGCCGACCAACTTTCGGCTGCTGAACGGCGATATTGGCGGCGGCTTCGGCATGAAGACCGGCCTTACGCCCGAGGACGCGCTCGTCTGCTACGCCGCGCGCAAGCTCGGGCGGCCGGTCAAATGGCGCGCCGACCGCGCCGAAGAGTTCCTCGCCGCGCACATGGCGCGCGACCAGCACTACCGCGCGGCGCTCGCTCTCGACCGGGATGGCCGCATCCTCGCGCTGCGCATGGAGATGCTCGCCAATATCGGCGCCGTGCCGGTCGGCTCGTCGGCGATGATTCCGCTCGCGATGGTCGCGAAAGTGGCGACCTCCGCGTACCGCGTGCCGGCGGTCGACTACCGCATCAAGGGCGTGCTTACGAACACCATGGCGACGGGCGCTTATCGCGGCGCCGGACGTCCCGAGGGCAACTACCTGATCGAGCGTCTGCTCGAGAAGGCATCGCGCGAGATGCGCATCGATCGCGTGGAGCTGCGCAGGCGTAACCTTCTCAAGCCCCATGAGCTCCCGTACAGGACGCATGTCGGCGAGACGTACGACAGCGGCGAGTTCGAGCGCATGCTCGACGCGGCGTTGCGCGCCGCCGACTGGAACGGTTTCGCCAAACGAAAGGAGGATGCGCGCGGCAAGCTGCGCGGCCGCGGCGTGTCGGTCTACCTTGAATGGACCGGCGCGTTACCGACCGAGACCGTGGATATCGAGATCGACGCCGAGGGCACCGTCACGGTGTTCTCGGGCACGCAAGCGATGGGGCAGGGACTGGAGACGACCTATACGCAGCTCGTCGAGGAAGTGCTCGGCGTGCGGCCGGAAAAGATTCGCATCGTGCAGGGCGACACCGACCGCGCGAATGGCGTCGGCAGCGTCGGTTCGCGCTCCGCGTTCGTCGGCGGCTCCGCGGTGGTGGCGGCAGGGCGCAGCATGGTGCTCAAGCTGAAAGAGCTTGCGGCCGAAGCGCTCGAGGCGGCTCCCGCCGACATCGAGCTGCGGGAGGGCCGAATGCGCATTGCCGGAACGGACCGCTCGATCACCTTTGCCGAGCTGGCTGGGAAGAGGTCGATCCGCGTTTCCGCGACGCAGACACCGTCGACGCCGTCGTGGCCGAACGGCGCGCAGGTCGCCGAGGTGGAAGTCGACCCCGACACCGGCGAAGTGGCGCTCGTCGCGCTCACGAGTTGCGACGATATCGGGCGCATCATCAATCACACGATCGTCGAAGGGCAAATCCACGGCGGCATGGCGCAAGGCGCGGGCCAGGCGTTGTGGGAAGAGGTGCGCTACGAGGCTGGAAGCGGCCAGCTGCTCTCGGGATCGCTCATGGACTACTGCGTGCCGCGCGCCGACCAGCTGCCATCGATGCAGGCGACGTTTGACGAAAGCGTGCCGTGCAAGACGAACCTGCTCGGCGTGAAAGGGTGCGGCGAGCTCGGGACGATCGGCGCCGTGCCGGCAGTAGTGCACGCGGTGCTCGACGCGATCGGCGTCGCGCACCTCGAAATGCCGCTCACGCCCGAAAAGGTGTGGCGCGCACTGCGTGAGCGATAACCGCGCGTTCCACTACGCGATTGGCGCGTCGCTCGCGCTGCACGCCCTCGTCCTTTTTTCATTCCCGAATCTCGTCGACACCGCGCGGCGTGCCGCGACCCTGCCGCCGCTCATCGCGCGGCTGATGGAACCACCGGCGCCGGAGCCGGTCCCGGTTCCGGCGCCGCCACCGCCGGAGAAGAAGCTGGTGGAAAAAAAACCCGCGCCGCGCGCGGCGAAGCCCGTGCCGCGGGTCGAGACGCCGGTGGTGCGAGAGGAAACGCCGCCCGTCGTCGAGGCGCCCGCTCCGGTGCCGGCGCCCGCACCCGTTGCGGCTCCGCCGCCCGTCGCGGCGGTCGAGCCGCAGCCGGCACCTTCTCCCGCCCCTCAGGCACCGCCCGCCGAGATACCCGAGTCGATGTCGCGTGACCAGTACCGCGTGCAGCTCATCGACGAGGCGCGGCGGCACAAGCGCTATCCGGCGCTCGCGCGCGAGAATAATTGGCAGGGCGACGTCAAGGTGGCCGTGGCGGTCGCGGCCAACGGCCGGCCCACGGTGACGCTACGCGGGAGCTCAGGCTACGACGTGCTGGACCGCCAGGCGCTCGAGATGTTCTCGCGCGCAGCGCGTGCCGTCCCCATTCCCCCCTCGCTGCGCGGCAAGGAGTTCACCTTGGAGGTACGCGCCGTCTACGGCTTGGAAGACTGAGCTTCGGGGCGGAAAGCGACGACGTGGTCGACGTCGAGCCGGATGCCGATCTTCTCGCCGAGCGCATGGTTATGGTGGCTCGGCACGAGCGCGAGCACCTTGCGCCCGCTCTCCAGGCGCAGGGTGTACAGGATCTCGGCGCCGCGAAACGCCTTGTGCAGCACTTCGGCGCGCGTCGGCGCGGCGTCATCGTGCACCACATCGTCGGGTCGCAGCAGGACCTCGAGGTCTTCCTTGCCGCGCTCATCGCTCTCGAGCACGCCGAGCTCGATCTCCAAGCGTCCGGCCGAGAGCGCTTTCGCCGGCAGGAACACGCCTTGGCCGACGAAATCGGCGACGAACCGATTCGCCGGACGGTGATAGAGGTTGTACGGCGCGTCCCACTGCTGGATATGCCGCTCGTGCAGGATGCCGATCTCGTCGGCCATGGCGAACGCCTCCTGCTGGTCGTGCGTCACGAGCACCGCCGTGGCGCCGCTCGCCTTGATGATTTCGCGCACTTCGAGTGACAGTCGCTCGCGCAGATCGATATCCAGGTTCGAGAACGGCTCATCGAGGAGCAGCAGCTCCGGGCTTGGCGCCAGGGCGCGCGCGAGCGCGACGCGCTGCTGCTGGCCGCCGGAGATCTCGTGCGGATACTTGGCGAGCGCCGCGGTGAGGCCGACGAGCTCGCCGAGCTTGCGCACGCGTGCCGCGCGCTCGGCGTGCGCCATCGCGTGCAACCCGAACGCGATGTTCCCGGCCACCGAGAGGTGCGGAAACAGCGCGTAGTCCTGGAACACCATGCCGATACGCCGCTTCTCCGGCGCGACCATCGTTCCGGGTCCCGACACCATGCGCCCGGCGATGCGGATCTCGCCTTCCTGCGGCGTCTCGAAGCCCGCGATGCAGCGAAGCACGGTGGTCTTGCCGCCGCCGCTCGGGCCGAGCAGGCAGCCGATCGCGCCGCGCGCAAGCGAAAACGAAAGGCCGGCGACGACCTCGTGATCGCCGTAGGCCTGGCGTAGGTTTTTGACTTCGAGCAGCATTGCGCGATTATAGTGAGCCGTTGAATTACAAGAATTTAGGCATCCTCGGGGGAATCGCGATCGCGATTTCGGCGGTGGTGGCGCTGCCGGTCGCGTCGGTGCTCGCGAGCTTCTTCGGCGGCTTCGGCGAAACCTGGTTGCACATCGCCGAGACGGCGCTGCCGCGCTACGTGCTGAACACGGCGGTTCTTCTCGCGCTCGTGAGCTTCGGCGTCGTGTCGATGGGCGTGGTGAGCGCGTGGCTGGTCACCGCGTACCGTTTTCCGGGACGCGATCTCCTCGAATGGGCGCTGCTTCTTCCGCTCGCGATGCCGGCGTATGTCATGGCGTACGCGTACACCGACTGGCTGCAGTTCACCGGCGCGGTGCAGACCGCGCTGCGCGAAATCACCCGGTGGCAGGCGCGCGAATACTGGTTTCCCGAAGTGCGCTCGCTTCCTGGCGCCGCGGTCATCCTCTCCTTCGCCCTCTACCCCTACGTGTATCTCGTCGCGCGCACCGCCTTCCACGACCTTTCGCGCAGCGCGATCGAGGCCGGCCGGCTTGCCGGCTACGGCGCGCTCGGCGCGTTCTTCCGCGTCGCAGTGCCGCTCGCCCGGCCGGCGATCGCGGCGGGCAGCGCGCTCGCGCTCATGGAGACGCTTGCCGACTTCGGCACGGTGTCGTACTTCGGCCTCGAAGTGTTCACGACCGGGATCTTCAAGGCCTGGCTCTCGATGGGCGACAGCGCCGCCGCCGCGCAGCTCTCGAGCTGCCTGCTTGGCTTCGTGGTCGTGCTGCTCGCGCTCGAGCGCGCGAACCGCGGCCGCGCCGCCTACCATAGTCTCGCGCCCCGGCGCGCGCGTCCGCATACGCTGCGCGGCGGCCGGGCGCTGCTCGCCCTCGCGGCATGCGCCGCGCCGGCGTTTTTCGGCTTCGCCTTGCCGGCGTGGCTCCTCGGCGCGCTCGCGCTCGAGGAGACGGTGTCGGGCCCGCGCCTTGCCGCGCTGATGGCGAACAGCTTTAGCATCGCGGCGATTACTGCGCTGATCGCGGTGATCGCTGGCGTGCTCATGGCCTATGCCGGCAGGCTCACGCGCAGTCCGATCGTGCAGTTCAGTAACCGCGTCGCCGGTCTTGGCTACGCCATTCCCGGCGCCGTCATCGCGGTCGGCGTGCTCGTGCCGCTCGGGAGGGTCGACAACATGCTCGCGGGTTGGGTCGAGACCGCGTTCGGCGTGAAGACCGGCCTGCTGCTCACGGGCACCATCGCGGCGCTCGTGTACGCCTACCTCGTGCGGCTGCTCGCCGTCTCGCTGCAGACGACGCATGCCGGCCTCGCCAAAATCACTCCGAGCATGGAGGACGCGGCGCGCTCCCTCGGCGCGACGCCGGCCGCTGCGCTCGCGCGCGTGCACGTGCCGCTCCTCGCACCGAGCCTCGCCACCGCAGCGCTCCTCGTATTCGTCGATGTGCTGAAGGAACTTCCGGCAACCCTCGCGCTGCGACCGTTCAACTTCGACACGCTCGCGGTCGAGGCTTACAACCTGGCGAAGGACGAGCGCCTGGCCGAAGCGGCCACCCCGTCGCTCGCGATCGTGGTGGCCGGGCTGCTGCCGCTGATCTACGTCTCGAAGCGTTACTTCCAGGCCACGCGGTCGTAAATTTTCTGCGAGTTCGGCTGGTTCCTGCCGAGCGCAGCCACGTTCAGGCGGTCTGCCTTGAAGTCGCCGAGCGCGTTCAGCACCGGATTGTCCACCTTCACGCCGCGCACCGCCGGCCACTCGTTGTTTCCGTCGGCAAAGTAACGCTGCGCCTCGTCGCTCGCCAGGTATTCGAGGAACTTCACCGCGTTTTCCCGGTGCGGAGCGTTCTTCAGCACGCCGGCGCCGGAAATGTTGACGTGCGTACCCCAGCTATTCTGGTTGGGGAAGACGATCGCGATCTTCTCCGCCACCTGCTTTTCGTCAGGCTTCTGCGAGCGTGCGAGGCGGGCATAGTAATACTGGTTCGAGATCGTGACGTCGCACTGCCCGGCCGCGACAGCCTTCAGCTGGTCGGTGTCGCCGCCCTTCGGTTCCTGGGCGAGGTTTTCGCGCACGCCTTTCGCCCACCGTTCGGCTTTCTCCGCGCCGAGATGGTCGATAAACGCGCCCATGAGCGAGAGGTTGTAGATGTTTGTTGAGGAGCGCATGCAAACGCGCCCTTTCCATTTTGCATCGGCGAGCTGCTCATAGCTGGTGATCTCGCCCGGTCGCACTTTGTCCTTGTTGTACGCGATCACGCGTGCGCGCTGCGAGAACCCAAACCAGTGTCCGCCCGGCTCGCGCAGGTTCTCCGGAATGCGCTGCTCCAGAGTCTTGGACTTGACCGGTTGGAAGAGCCCGGCCTGCTCAGCGCGCCACAGCCGCCCCGCGTCGACGGTGATCATCAAGTCGGCCGGACTGCGCGCGCCTTCATTGCGGATCCGCTCGATGATCGCGTCCTCGCTCGCTTCGATGCGGTTCACTTTGATCCCGGTCGCCTTGGTGAACCCTGAGTAGAGCGCTTCATCGGTCTGGTAATGACGGCCGGAGTAGACGTTAACTACGTTTTCCTGGGCGACCCCGGCTGCGCTCGCCACTGCCATGGCGAGGGCCGCAATAACGCTTTTCTTCGCGAACAGAGTCATGTGTGGCCTGAGTTGAGAATGGTAGCCAAATGATAGTGGCTCTCATTGGCAACGTCAATGAGAATAACTATCATCTGACCATAGACGACCCTAATGCATGCGCTTCTTGCCGGGACGCTCGCCCTGATGACGCACGTTGCCGAATCGCGCTGCCCGCACGGCGCCGAGCGCATTCGCGAAAACCTGCTACGGCTTTGCGCGATGTCCGGCGTGCCTTGGGAGTTCCGCGCCGCGCTTGCCAAGCTGGGCGCGCGCTGGAGCCTGCTGGAGGAGCAGGCTAGGAAGTCGATGGATGCAGGCGCCGCCGTTGAAGCGCAGGGGAACTGCGCCACTAGCTCGTCGGTGCGCGCGGGCAGCGCGATTCCAAGTGCGTGCTCCAAGACGTCCACCAGCCCGCTGCAATAAAGCACGCAGTGAGTGCGTGTCTCATAATCGGGCGCGCCGGTAGACGTTCTCGGGCATCGCGCGTTCTTGGGGAAGGGATGAACCGTCTGTCACTAGTCCGTTCGGTGCTCTTCGCGCTCTGCGCCTTCGGCACGGCGTTCGCCTTTGCGCAGCAAGCGCTTGAAATCATTCCGCTACGCCATCGTACCGTGCAGCAAGTGTTGCCCGCCCTGCAGCCGCTCCTTGAGCCGGGCGCCACATTGTCGGGTAGTCGCGGGCAGCTTTTCCTGCGCGCGAGTCCCGCCAACGCCGCCGAGATCAAGCAGGCACTCGCCGCCATCGACCGCCCCGCACGGCGCCTGGAGATCTCGGTGCGCTTCGACGAAGCCCAGGACGCCGAGCGTCGTGAGTTGGGCGCGAGCGGCACGATCAGCAGCCGCGGCGCGCGGGTCGGTGTGTCGGCGGAGCAGGCGCGGCGCGCCGGCGCCGAACGCGTCGATCAGCGGCTTCAGGTGCTGGAAGGCGGCCGCGCTTTCATCATGACCGGGCAATCGCGTCCGCTGATGGCGCCCGGAGAAACCGTGGTTCAGGATCTGGGCACCGGGTTCGAGGTCGTGCCGCGCCTGTCCGGCTCCGATGTGACGCTGGAGATACTCCAGCAACGAGAGGTAGCCGGTCCGCGCCCGGGCACCGTTCAGGGCCAGCAGATCTCCTCCGTTGTGAGCACCGCGCTCGGGCATTGGGTCGAGATCGGCGGCACGGTTTCGGATCGTCGCGCCGAGGAGCGCGGTATCGGTTCGGCGAGGAGCGCACGCGAAGGCAAGTCGAGGCGCGTGTGGGTCAAGGTCGAGGAGATTGCCAACTGAAGAGCGCGCTCGAGCGGGCGTTTGCCGACAACGGGCCGCTGGCCGCCGCGGTGAGCGGCTTCAAGCGCCGGCCGCAGCAACTCGAGATGGCGCGAGCGATCCACCAGGCGATGGAGACAACCGGCGTGCTCGTCGCCGAAGCGGGCACGGGTACCGGCAAAACCTTCGCCTATCTCGTGCCCGCGCTCCTCGCCGGCGGCAAGGTGATCGTCTCGACGGGCACCAAGACGCTGCAGGACCAGCTTTTCGACCGCGACCTGCCCGCGGTGCGCTCGGCGCTCTCGATCGGCGCCAGCGCGGCGCTTCTCAAGGGACGCTCGAACTATGTCTGTCTCTACCGCCTAAGGCGCGCCGTGGAAGGCGGCGTGGCATCGCCCGACGACGCAGTGCAGCTGCACCACATCCAACACTTTGCCGCGGTGTCGGCCACGGGCGATCGGGCCGACCTTGCCGATGTTCCGGAGGACGCGCCGGTGTGGGCACATGCCACTTCGACGCGCGACAACTGCCTCGGGCAGGGATGTCCGGACTATGCCGACTGCTTCGTCATGCGCGCGCGGAGGAATGCGCTCGCCGCGGACGTGGTCGTCATAAACCACCATCTTTTCTTCGCCGACGTGGTTTTGCGCGACGAAGGCGTCTCCGAGCTCCTGCCCGCCTGCAACACGGTGATCTTCGACGAGGCGCACCAGCTTCCGGAGACCGCACGGCTTTTCTTCGGCGAGACCATATCAAGCGCGCAGCTCGTCGACCTCGCGCGCGATGCGCGCGCCGAGCTGCGCGCGGCGGGCGGCGCTTCGCCCGAGGCCGAGCGCCTCGCCAGCCGGCTAGACAAGGCGGCGCGCGACTTGCGTCTGGTTTTCGGCGAGGGCGCGAGCCGGTTCGCCTGGACGCAGGCTTTGCGCATCGCGGGCTTCAACGACGCGCTGCATGTCCTGCAGGCGGCGCTCAAGTCGCTGCGCTATGCGGTGGACGCGCAAGCGGAGCGCTCCGAGGGCCTCGCCGCATGCGCGCGGAGGACAAGCGCCGCCTATGCGATCCTCGCGCGCCTGCGCGACGCCGGGCCGGTGGAGGAGGTGCGCTGGGTCGAAGTTTTCGCGCACGCGGTGCGGCTGCATGCCACGCCGCTGTCATCCGCCGAGCTCTTCAGCCGGCAGATGCAGGACCATCCGCGAGCGTGGATCTTTACCTCCGCCACCCTCGCGGTGGGCGAAGACTTCGGCCATTTCACGCGCGAGCTGGGCCTGGCCGAGGCGGCCGCGCAGCGCTGGGCGAGCCCTTTCGACTTCGCGCGGCAGGCGCTGCTCTACGTGCCGAAGGGCTTGCCACCCGATCCGAACGACGGGTCGTTCACCGACGCGGTGCTTGACGCCGCGATGCCGGTGATCGAAGCAAGCGGCGGCCGCGCCTTCGTGCTTTTCACCACACTGCGCGCTCTACGCCGCGCGCACGAGCGCCTGCGTGGCCGGCTCGAGTTTCCTCTGCTCGTGCAGGGAACGGGCTCGCGCAGCGAGCTTCTCGCGCGGTTCCGCAAGCTGGGAAATGCGGTGCTGCTCGGCGCGCAATCGTTCTGGGAAGGCGTCGACGTGCGCGGCGAAGCGCTTTCGGTGGTGGTGATCGACAAGCTGCCGTTCGCGCCGCCCGACGACCCGGTGCTCGCGGCGCGCATCGAGGCGATTCGCGCGCGTGGCGGCAACCCGTTCGGCGAGCTGCAGCTGCCGCAGGCGGTGCTCACGTTAAAGCAGGGCGCGGGGCGGCTGATTCGCGACGAGAACGACCGCGGAGTGCTAATGCTATGCGACCCACGCCTGGTGTCGAAGTCCTATGGGCGCCAGGTGCTGAAGAGCCTGCCGCCGATGAAGTTCACCCGCGACCTGGCTGAGGTGCGGAGCTTTTTTGAACTTCATCCTCAATGTGAATCCGGATAATGTCCTCGAAGGCAGCATCCGCGCGGAAACCGAGCGCAAGCGCGCGCCGGGTATCGAAGTTGCGCGGCCAGCCTTCGACGATGCGCATGATCGTCGCGTCGGGCTCGCGCCGAATGAGGCCGGCGGTTTTCTCGCCGGCGACCTTGCGCAGCGCCTCGATCTGCTCGCCGACCGTGGCGCTCACGCCCGGCATGCTGAGATTGCGCCGCGCGCCGAGCTTCTCCGTGTCGAGCTTTGCCGCATGCAGCAGGAACCCGATCGCCGCGCGCGGTGATGCGAACCAGTGGCGCACCGTCTCCGGTACGGGCAGCACGGCCTCCTGCCCGGCGAGCGGCTCGCGAATGATCCCCGAAAAAAACCCCGAAGCAGCCTTATTCGGCTTGCCGGGGCGCACGCAGATCGTCGGCAGGCGCAGCCCGATGCCGTCGAAGAAGCCGCGCCGGCTATAGTCGGAGAGGAGCAGTTCGCCGATCGCCTTCTGCGTGCCGTAGCTCGTGAGCGGCGCATTGAGGAATTCGTCGCCGATCGCCTCGGGGAACGGTGCACCGAAAACAGCGATCGACGAGGTGAACACAACCCGCGGCTTGTAATTTGCCTTGCGGATGGCCTCAAAAAGCTCTCGCGTACCGTCCAGGTTGACGCGGTAACCCTTGTCGAAGTCGGCCTCGGCTTCTCCCGAGACCACCGCCGCAAGGTGAAAGATGAGCTCCGGGCGCCGCGCGATCAGCTTTTCCGCCTCACCCGGCGCGGAGAGGTCGGACACCACGCTCGCGCCATCGAACGGCACGACGTCGTGCAAAATGAGATCGTCCTTCGGCAGCCGCGCTGCGAGCTTGCGGCCGATCATGCCGGCCGCGCCGATGATGAGGGTTCTCACCAGTCGGGATCCCACAGGCGCCACCACGGCACGTCTTTGCGCATGTTCCCCACCTTCAGATAGCGGCTGTCAGGGAAGTTCGTGCGCATCACGCGGTCGGCGGCGTCGCGCAGATCGGCCATGCCGAGCCGGTCGTACGCCAGCACTAGCACGAAAAGCGCTTCCTCGGTCGCGGGCGCCTGCGCGTAGTGCTGGATCGCGTATTGCGCGCGGTTCGCCGCGGCGAGGTAGGCCTCACGCTTCATGTAATAGCGCGCGACATGAACTTCGTGCGAGGCGAGCGCGTTCACGAGGTAGCGCATGCGCGCTTGCGCGTCGGGCGCGTATTTCGAGTCCGGGAAGCGCGTCACGACTTCCTTGAACGCGGCAAACGACTCGCGCGTCGATTTCGGGTCGCGGTCGCTCATGTCCGGCGTGGTGATCTGCGACAGCATGCCGTACTGGTCGTTGAAGTTGATGAGGCCCTTCAGGTACCAGGCATAGTCCACCGCCGCGTGGTTCGGATACATCTTGATGAAGCGGTCGACCGCCGCGATGGCGGAGGCTCTCTCGCCGTCCTTCCAGTGCGCATAGGCGATCTCGAGTTGCGCCTGCTGCGCGAACCGGCCGTACGGGTAGCGCGCCTCGAGCTTCTCGAGGTAGCGGATGGCGCGCGGCCAGTCCTTGTTGCCCATGGCGTCCTTGGCCTCGCTGTAGAGCTTCTGCGCCGACCAGCCGACGGTTTCATCCTGGGCGTCGCTCGCGCAACCGGCGAGGAGCGCCGCAAACAGAACAACAAGTAAACTCGAACGCATGCGGGACAAAAATTATAACGACTGGGATGCCGCACTCGGCGCGCCGATGAGCGAGGTCGTGCCCGTGGCGCTCGGCGGGCTGCGGCTCGATCAGGCGCTCGCCCGGCTCTTTCCCCAGTATTCGCGCAACCGCCTCCAGGAGTGGCTCAAGGCGGGCCATATCACGATTGACGGCCGCCGCCTCGCGCGCAATTATGAAGTGACTGGGGGCGAGCGCATCGCGCTCTCGCCGCCGCGGCTCCCCGACAGCGCCGCGCCGCAGGCGCAGCGCATGCCACTCAAGATCGTGTTCGAGGATGCGGCGCTCATCGTGATCGACAAGCCGGCCGGGCTGGTCGTGCACCCCGGCGCCGGGCAGCCCGACCGCACGCTTCTCAACGCGCTTCTCGCGCACGCGCCGGCATTGTCCGACGTGCCGCGCGCCGGGATCGTGCACCGTCTCGACAAAGATACAAGCGGACTCCTCGTGGTTGCGAAGACCGTGACTGCGCAGAACGAACTCGTCAAGCAGCTTGCCGCGCGCACGATGCGCCGCCTCTACCTCGCCGTGGTGCAGGGCGACCCACCGGCGAGCGGCGTAATCGACGCGCCGGTCGGCCGCGACGTCCGGGCGAGAACACGCATGGCTGTCACGCATCGCGGCAAGCCGGCACGCACTGCCTACCGCGTGCTCGAGCGCTACGGAAGCGCCGCCTTGGTCGAATGCCGTCTGGAAACGGGGCGCACGCATCAAATCCGCGTGCACTTCCAGCACATCCGCCATCCGCTCATCGGCGACGTGACTTACCGCCGAGGCACGCGCCACGGCATCAGCTTTCCGCGACAGGCGTTACACGCGACCGAGCTTAGCCTCGTTCATCCGAAGACGCAGAAGCCGGTATCGTGGCGCTCGCCATTGCCGCGCGACATGAAGCGGCTTGTCGAGAGCCTGCGCACTGATGATCCGGCCTGACTGGGATGCGCCCGCCCGCGTGAAGGCGTTCGTCACGACGCGGGACTTTGGAGACCTGAAGACTGAAGACGCTAAGCGAAGGCTGCGCGCTCTCGTTCCCGCCGAACCCGCGTGGCTCAAGCAAGTGCACGGCAAGCGTGTGATCAACCTCGACTCAGATGCCGAGCGCGAAGGCGACGCCGCGATCACGAGAAAGACTGGCACCGTCTGCGTCGCGCAGGCTGCCGACTGCATGCCGGTGCTTTTCGCCGATGTCGACGGCACCACGGTCGCCGCGGCGCACGCCGGCTGGCGTGGGCTCAGTGCCGGTGTTCTGGAGGCAACGCTCGACGCGATGCGCGTTCCCGCACAACGCGTCGCGGCCTGGCTCGGCCCAGCCATCGGTCCGCAGGTTTACGAGGTGGGCGACGAGGTGCGTGCTGTTTTACCCGGCCACGAGTCGGCGTTTCGCCCGACGCGGCCGGGACACTGGCTGCTCGACCTGTACGCCGTGGCGCGCGCCAAGCTCTCGGGTTTGCAGTCGGTCGCGGGCGGCGGCTTCTGCACGTTCAGCGAATCCGAACGCTTTTTCTCCTATCGCCGCGATCGCACGGCGAGCCGCATGGGTGCGTTCATATGGCTGGCGTAAAATCGAAGCGCCCATGACGCTCGGCTGGATCCTTGTCGCAAGCGTGGCCGGCGGCACGCTGAGCGCGGGCCTCGCCGCGGCGTCGCTCGCGGTGCGCGCGAGCTGGGTGCCGATGCTTGTGTCCTTTGCGATCGGCGCGCTCTTGGGCGCGGCATTCCTCGAGATCATCCCGCACGCCTTCGAGACGGGAGAGGCGCACCAGGTGGCATTCGCCATCCTCGCCGGAATTTTCGGCTTCTTCGTCCTGGAGAAGCTGCTGCTCTGGCGGCACTGCCACACGGAGGATTGCGAGGTCCACGATCAGCAGCACGATGGCGGCCGAAGCGGGGCGCTCATTGTCGTGGGCGACACGGTGCACAACTTTCTCGACGGCGTGCTCATCGCCGCAGCGTTCCTGCAAAGCATAGAGCTCGGCGTGGTTACCGCGGTGGCCATCATCGCGCATGAGATTCCCCAGGAGGTGGGCGACTTCCTGATCCTGCTACATTCGGGCTATACCAAGGCGCGCGCTCTCGCGATGAACGTGCTTTCGTCGGCCGCCACGGTGGTCGGCGGCGTGATCGGTTACTACTCGCTGCGCCTCGTCATCGAACTAGAGGCCATCCTGCTTGGCTTTGTGGCCGCAAGCATGATCTACGTGGCCGTGGCCGATCTCATCCCAGGGCTGCACCGCCGGCCACAACTGCGCGATACGGCGGTGCAGGCGCTCCTCATCGCCTTGGGCATCGGCGCCATTGCGATGGTCGGCGCGGCACTGCCGCACTAAGCAAAAAAAACCACGTCCTCAGGGACTTAAGAATCATTTGACGGGCTGCGTTGTGCGTCGCAAAATCGTCCCGCGATGCAACCCGCCTCCCCGGAAGCCCTGTTGGCGGCGATCTCGCAGTCTTCGAACGAGGTCACCCAGGGTTGGATGCGAGTCCTGGCGAGCGCGCCCACGCTTGCCGACTCGCTCCCGTCGCCCAATTCCACTCTGCGGCGCGAGTACTTGGAGAAGCAAACGCGGCTTTGGACCGCGCTCGTCTCGGGCCAGCGTGAGAGGCTCGCCGAGCCGCAGCCTGGAGATCGCCGCTTCGCCGCGAAGGAGTGGCAGGACAATCCCTACTACGATTATCTGAAGCAGTCCTACCTTCTCGCCGCGCAATACCTGGAAGCGCTGGTCGACAACGCCGAGCTCCAGGCGCCGGCGAAGGAGCGCGCGCGCTTCGCCGCAAAGCAATGGATCGACGCCATGTGCCCGGCGAATTTCGCCTCGACCAACCCCGAAGCGCTGCGCCAGGCGCTGGACACGCGCGGCGAGAGCCTCGCCCGCGGCATCGCGAACCTGCTCGCCGATGTGCAGCGAAAGCGCATCAGCCAGACCGACCAGGCGGCGTTCGCCGTTGGCCGCAACCTCGCCGTCACTCCGGGCGACGTGGTGTACGAGAACGATCTGGTGCAGCTCATCCAGTACAAGCCGGTCACGCCGGAAGTGGCGCGCCGCCCTCTCGTCATGATCCCGCCCTGCATCAACAAGTACTACATCCTCGATCTGCAGCCGGCAAACTCCTTCGTCGCGCATGCGCTCGCCGAAGGAAACACCGTGTTCATGGTCTCGTGGCGCAATATCGAGGCCGAGCAAGGTCACTACACGTGGGACGACTACCTCGAGCTTGGCGTGTTCACGCCATTCCGCGTGGCGCAGGAGATCGCCAACTCCGGTGAAGTGAATGCTCTCGGCTTTTGCGTCGGCGGCACGTTCCTCGGCGCGGCTTTGGCCGTGCTCGCGGCCAAAGGGGAGCGATGCGTCGCCTCGGCGACCTTCCTCACCACGATGCTCGATTTCTCCGACACGGGCCAGATCGGTCTCTTCGTCGACGAGCCGAGCGTTGCCCTGCGCGAATCGACCATCGGCGGCGGCGGCGTCATGCCGGGGACGCAGCTCGACTTTGTGTTCTCGATCCTGCGCTCCAACGATCTGGTGTGGCCTTATGTCGTCAACAACTACCTGAAGGGAGCGCGCCCCGCAGCTTTTGATCTCCTGTACTGGAATTCCGACGGCACCAATTTGCCCGGACCGATGTTCTGCTACTACCTCCGCAACACCTACCTCGAGAACAAGCTCTGCGTTCCGGGCGCGCTCACGAACTGCGGCGTCGGCGTGGACCTGGGCAAAGTAACGATGCCGGTTTTCGTCCTGTCCTCGCGCGAGGACCACATCGTGCCGTGGCGCTCCGCGTACCGCACGCTGGCCCATGTCGGAGCCACCGACAGGACTTTCGTGCTCGGCGCGAGCGGCCACATCGCCGGCGTCATCAATCCGCCGTCGGCGAAGCGCCGCAGCCACTGGGTTTCCGATTCTTATCCCGCGGATCCCGATACTTGGCTCGCGCAAGCGCGCGAGAATCCGGGCAGCTGGTGGCCGCGCTGGTCGCAGTGGCTCGCGCGCCACTCGGGAGGCAAGCGCAAGGCGCCGGCGAAAACCGGCAACTCGAAGTACCGGCCGATCGAGCCCGCGCCCGGTCGCTACGTGAAGCACCGCATTCACTAGGAGGCAGCATGGAAGAGATCTATATCGTCGGCGCAGCCCGCACCCCGATCGGCAAATTCGGCGGCACGCTCGCCAAGACCCCGGCGGCCGACCTCGGCGCGCTGGTGATCCGCAAAGTGCTCGAACGCGCGCGTGTGTCGCCCGACCAAGTCTCCGAAGTCATCATGGGACAGGTGCTGGCTGCCGGCGTTGGTCAGAACCCGGCGCGCCAGGCGGCGATGAAAGCCGGCCTGCCGGAGATGATTCCGGCGATGACCATCAACAAGGTGTGCGGCTCGGGCCTGAAGGCCGCGATGCTCGGCGCGCAATCGATCGCGCACGGCGATGCCGACATCGTTGTCGCCGGCGGCCAGGAATCGATGAGCCTCTCGCCGCACGCGCTCATGGGCTCGCGCGAAGGCTTCCGCATGGGCGACGCCAAGATGGTCGACACCATGATCGTTGACGGTCTTTGGGACGTTTACAACCAGTACCACATGGGCGTCACCGCCGAGAACGTGGCGAAGGAATACGCGGTCACGCGCGAAGAGCAGGACGAATTCGCGGTCAAGAGCCAGAACAAGACCGAGGCCGCGCAGAAGGCTGGAAAGTTCAAGGACGAGATCGTCACGGTCGAAATCCCGTCGCGCAAAGGCCCGGTCATGTTCGCCGACGACGAGTATCCGCGGCACGGCGCGACGCTAGAGGCGATGAAGAGCCTGAAGCCGGCGTTCGACAAGAACGGCACCGTGACTGCCGGCAACGCCTCGGGCCTCAACGACGGCGCCGCCGCCGTCGTGCTCGCCTCGGCCAAAAAGGTGAAAGAGCTCGGCTTGAAGCCGCTGGCGCGCATCAAGTCGTTCGCCTCGGCCGGCGTCGATCCGAAATACATGGGCATGGGTCCGGTGCCGGCGTCGAAGCGCACGCTGGCGCGCGCCAGTTGGGAGCCGAAAGACCTGGATCTCATGGAGATCAACGAAGCTTTCGCCGCGCAGGCGATCGCGGTCAACCGGCAGATGGGCTGGGATACCTCCAAGGTGAACGTGAACGGCGGCGCTATCGCGCTCGGCCATCCCATCGGCGCGTCGGGCTGTCGCGTTCTGGTGACGCTGCTTCACGAGATGCAGAAGCGAGATGCAAGGCGCGGCCTTGCGTCGCTGTGCATAGGCGGCGGTATGGGCGTCGCAATGGCGGTAGAACGATAGAAAAGGAAAAATGAGAGACATGGGAAACCAGGCGGAAATCGCACAACGGCCGGAGGTTTGGCGCGACGAAACGGTGCCCGTGGTGAAGCGCATCGTCTTCATTTCCGGCGGCATGGGGGGAATCGGCAGCGCGATCTGTAGGCGCCTTGCGCGCACCGGCCACACCGTCGTGGCCGGATGCCTGCCGGGATATGAAAAGAAGGCCGAGTGGCTCGAACAGATGCGCGGCCAAGGATGGCGCGTCCACGCCGCCGAGGGCGACGTCGCCGACTTCGATTCGTGCGCCGAGATGTTCTACAACGTCGCCTCGGTCGTCGGCCCGATCGACATCCTCGTGAATAATGCCGGCATCACGCGCGATTCGGTGTTCAAGCGCATGACCGAGGCCGACTGGATGGCGGTCATCAACACCAACCTGAACAGCGTCTTCAACGTCACTCGCCAGGTCGTCGACGGCATGTGCGAGCGCGGCTGGGGCCGCATCATCAACATCTCGTCGGTGAACGCAATCAAGGGGCAGTTCGGCCAGACCAACTATTCCGCCGCGAAAGCGGGCATGGCCGGATTCTCCAAGGCACTTGCCCAAGAGGTAGTGCGTAAGGGCGTCACCGTGAACACCGTGTCGCCGGGTTATGTGGAGACCGACATGGTCATGGCGATCCGCAAGGAAATCCGCGACCAGATCGTCGCTTCCATCCCGATGGGGCGCCTCGCGAAGCCTGAGGAGATCGCGGCGGTCGTGGCCTTCCTTGCCTCGGACGAAGCCGGCTACATCACTGGCGCGAATATCTCGGTGAACGGCGGCATGCACATGATGTAGACTGCCTCCTCCCCACGAGGAGGCCATGGCGAAGCAAAGGACTGCCGTTGTCACCGGAGGTATGGGCGGCCTCGGTGAAACGATCTCCACCAAAATGGCGGGCGCGGGCTACCGCGTAGTCGTCACCTACTCGCCCTCGAACACCAAGTACCGTTCCTGGCTGGAAGAAATGAAGGGGCGCGGCTTTAACTTCGCCGCTTTCCCGGTGGACGTCGTCGACTACGACGACTGCGCCCGCGTGTGCTCGCGCATCCAGTCCGAGGTCGGCCCGATCGACATCCTGGTCAACAACGCGGGCATCACGCGTGACATGACCTTCAAGAAAATGACGAAGGCCGACTGGGACGCGGTGATGCGCACCAACCTCGACTCCTGCTTCAACATGACAAAGCAGGTGATGGACGGCATGGTCGATCGCGGCTGGGGCCGGGTGATCAACGTTTCATCCGTTAACGGACAGAAGGGCGCCTTCGGCCAGACGAACTACTCCGCGGCAAAGGCGGGGATCCACGGCTTCACCAAGGCGCTGGCGCTCGAAGTGGCGCGCAAAGGCGTCACCATCAATACCATTTCTCCGGGCTACATCGGCACGAAGATGGTGACTGCCATCCCGAAGGAAATCCTCGACTCGAAGATCCTGCCGCAGATCCCGATCGGCCGTCTCGGGAAGCCGGACGAAGTCGCCGGGCTCATCATCTATCTGTGCTCGGAGGAAGCGGCTTTCGTCACGGGCGCCAACATCTCCATCAACGGCGGTCAGCACATGTATTAAGGAGTACCATGGGCACCATGGGCGTGACCGAAACGCAGCTCCGGCTGATCAAGAAATACCCGAATCGCCGGCTCTACGACACGAAGACGTCGAGCTACATCACGCTCGCCGACGTGAAGCAGATGGTGCTCAAGCAGGAGGAGTTCCAGGTCGTCGACGCGAAGAGCGGCGAAGACCTGACGCGCCAGATCCTGTTGCAGATCATCCTCGACGAAGAATCGGGCGGCGTGCCGATGTTTTCCTCGGCGCTGCTTTCGCAGCTCATCCGCTTCTACGGCCATGCCATGCAGGGCCTGATGGGCACGTACCTCGAGAAGAACATCCGCGCGTTCCAGGACATTCAGAAGACACTGCAGGAGCAGTCGCAGAAGATGTACGGCGACAACGCGCGCGGCACCCAGGACCTCTGGGCGCAGTTCATGAACTTGCAGGGCCCCGCCATGCAGAGCCTGATGCAGGCCTACATGGAGCAGAGCCAGAAGATGTTCGCGCAGTTCCAGGACCAGATGCAGAGCCAGGCGCGCAACATGTTCTCGGGCCTCTCCTTCCCCGGGTTTCCTTCTGGCAGCCAGAACAAAAGCGGCAACGACCCCGAGAAGTCCTAAGGTAGGTTTCGTTTCTTTAGGCTGTCCGAAGGCGCTTGTCGACTCGGAGCGCATCCTCACGCAGCTGCGCGCCGAGGGTTACGTCACCGCGCCCGATTACGCCGGCGCTGACCTCGTCATCGTCAACACCTGCGGCTTCATCGACGCCGCGGTGCAGGAATCGCTCGACGCGATCGGCGAGGCGCTCGACGAAAACGGCAAGGTGGTGGTGACTGGCTGCCTCGGCGTGAAGCACGATCTCATCAAGAGCACGCATCCCAAGGTGCTCGCCATCACCGGCCCGCACGACACGCCTGCGGTGATGAACGCGGTGCACCAGCACCTCCCCAAGCCGCACGATCCGTACACCGACCTGATCGGCGTAAAGCTCACGCCGCCGCACTACGCGTATCTCAAGATCTCGGAAGGCTGCAACCATCGCTGCACGTTCTGCATCATTCCCTCGATGCGCGGCGATCTCGTCTCGCGCCCGATCGCCGAAGTGATGCAGGAAGCCGAGAACCTGGTGAAGGCGGGCGTGAAGGAGCTCCTCGTCATTTCCCAGGACACGAGCGCGTACGGCGTCGACGTGAAATACCGAATCGGATTCGTGCGCGGCCGGCCGACGAAGACGCGCATGGCCGAGCTGTGCAGATCGCTCGGCGAGCTCGGCGCGTGGGTGCGTCTGCATTATGTTTATCCGTACCCGCACGTCGACGAAGTGATCCCGCTCATGGCCGAGGGCAGAATCCTTCCGTACCTCGACGTGCCCTTCCAGCACGCGAGTCCGCGTATCCTCAGGCTCATGAAGCGTCCCGCGAGCGCAGAGAAAGTGCTCGAGCGCCTCCGCGGCTGGCGCGCGGTTTGCCCTGAGATCACGATCCGCTCCACCTTCATCGTCGGCTTCCCGGGGGAAACGGAAGCGGAGTTCTCCCAGCTCCTCGCTTTTCTGGAGGAGGCGCAGCTCGACCGCGTCGGCTGCTTCGCATACTCGCCGGTCGAAGGCGCGGCGGCGAACGCGCTCCCGGACGCCGTGCCGCAGGCCATCAAAGAGGAGCGCCGCGCATGTTTTATGGCGCTGCAAGAGCGCATCAGCGCCGCGAAGCTGAAGGCCAAAATCGGCCGCACACTCAAGGTGTTGGTCGATGAACCGGGCGTCGGGCGCTCGAGCGCGGACGCGCCGGAGATCGACGGCGTGGTGAAGTTCCGCGGCGGAAAGGCCGGAGAATTGAGGGATGTCCTAATCGAGCGCGCGGACGCGCACGATCTTTTCGGGAGACTGCAATGACCAGTCGGGAAGTGGTGGTGGTTTCGGGTGCGCGCACGGCGATCGGCGACTACGGGGGTGCGTTGAAGGAGCTGCCGGCGACCAAGCTCGGCGCGATCGCGATCAAAGAAGCGGTCGGGCGCGCGAAGGTAGAGCCCGCGCGCGTCGGCCACGTCGTCATGGGCAGCGTGATCCATGGCGAGGCGAAGGACATGTACCTCTCGCGCGTCGCCGCGCTCGAGGCCGGCATCCCGGTCGGCACTCCGTGCCTCACCGTGAACCGGCTGTGCGGCTCGGGGCTCCAGGCGGTCGTGTCGGCCGCGCAGCACATCATGCTCGGCGACTGTGACGTCGCTGTGGCGGGCGGCGCCGAGAGCATGAGCCGCGCCGCGTATTTCCTGCCCGCCGGCCGCTGGGGCCAGCGCATGGGCGACGCCACGGTGGTCGACGCGATGACTGGCGCTCTGCACGATCCTTTCGGCCACGGCCACATGGGCGTCACCGCCGAGAACATCGCGGCGAAATACGGATTCACGCGCGAGCAGCAGGACGAATTCGCGCTCTCTTCCCACCGCAAGGCGGCGAAGGCGATGGAGGCCGGCTACTTCAAAACCCAGATCGTTCCGATCGAGCTCAAGACGCGCAAGGGCGTCGAGCAATTCACCAGGGACGAGCACGTCCGCCCGGCGGCAACGAAGGACGATTTTTCGAAGTTGAAAACGGTGTTCAAGAAGGACGGCACCGTCACCGCCGGCAACGCTTCCGGCATCAACGACGCCGGCGCCGCGATCGTGCTGATGGAAGCGGCCGCGGCCAAGAAAGCCGGCGCGAAGCCGATGGCACGTCTCGTCGCCTACGCGCATGCGGGCGTCGAGCCGCAGGTGATGGGACTCGGCCCGATCCCGGCGGTGAAACGCGTGTTCGAGAAAGCGGGCCTCAAGCCGTCCGACATGGACGTCGTGGAGTCGAACGAGGCCTTCGCGGTGCAGGCGATGGCGGTCACCAAGGACCTCGGCCTCGATTCCGCGAAGGTCAACCCGAACGGCGGCGCGGTGGCGCTCGGCCACCCGATCGGCGCGACCGGCGCGATCCTTACCGTGAAAGCGCTCTACGAACTCGAGCGCACGCAGAAGCGCTACGCGCTCGTCACCATGTGCATTGGCGGCGGGCAGGGCATCGCGGCGATCTTTGAGCGAGTCTAAACCGCTCGCGCTGCTCCGGGAGGTCTTCGGGTATACAGAGTTCCGCGGTCACCAGGCCGAGGTGATCGAGCATGTCGCCGGCGGCGGCGACGCGCTCGTGCTGATGCCCACGGGCAGCGGCAAGTCGCTGTGCTATCAGATCCCCGCGCTGCTGCGCGACGGCGTCGGCGTGGTCGTGTCACCACTAATTGCGCTGATGCAGGACCAGGTCGCGGCGCTGGCCGAGCTCGGCGTGCGCGCGGCGTTCCTGAATTCGACCTTGACCGGCGCGCAGGCGGCGGAGGTGGAAGCGCGGGTGCGCCGCGGTGAGCTCGATCTCGTCTACGTCGCGCCCGAGCGGCTGCTGACACCGCGCTGCCTGGAGCTGCTCGCGCAAAGCCGGCTCGCACTCATTGCCATCGACGAGGCGCATTGCGTGTCGCAATGGGGCCATGACTTCCGCCCGGAATACCTACAGCTCGCGGTCCTCGCCGAGCGCTTTGGCGGGGTGCCGCGCATCGCGCTGACCGCGACGGCGGATGCGCAGACGCGCGCAGAAATCATCGAGCGCCTCCGCCTGGGCGAGGCGCGAATTTTCGTGTCGAGCTTCGACCGCCCCAACATCCGCTATCGCATCGTGGAAAAGGACGACGCTCGGCGGCAGCTGCTCGACTTCATCCGCGCCGAGCACGCTGGAGAAGCCGGCATCGTTTATTGCCTGTCGCGCAAGAAGACCGAGGAGACCGCGGCGTTCCTCGCCGATCAAGGCGTCGCTGCGCTCGCCTATCACGCCGGCATGGACGCCGAGCTACGCCGGCGCCACCAGGAGCGGTTTCAGCGCGAGGACGGGATTGTGATGGTGGCCACGATCGCTTTCGGCATGGGAATCGACAAGCCCGACGTGCGCTTCGTCGCGCATCTCGATCTGCCGAAAAGCGTCGAGAGTTACTACCAGGAGACCGGTCGCGGCGGTCGCGATGGGGTGGCCGCCGACGCTTGGATGGTCTATGGCGTGCAGGATGTCGTCCAGCTTCGCCGCATGATCGACGAGTCGGAGGCCGGCGAGGCGCAGAAGCGCATCCAGGCCGCCAAGCTCGATGCCATGCTCGCCCTTTGCGAGACCGCGGAGTGCAGGCGCGTACGGCTGCTCGGGTACTTCGGCGAGGCGGCAGGCCCGTGCGGCAATTGCGACACCTGTCTCGATCCGCCGGCGATTTTCGATGGCAGCGTCGCGGCCCAACAGCTGCTCTCGTGTGTATATCGGACCGGCCAGCGCTTTGGCGCCCTGCACCTGATCGATGTGCTGCGCGGCGAGGCGACGCCGAAGGTCGCGCAGCGCGCTCACGATAAGCTCAGCGTTTTCGGCATCGGCCGCGAGCGCAACGCGCGCGAGTGGCGCGCGATCGTGCGCCAGTGCATCTCGCTCGGCCTTCTGGAAATCGATCACAATGCGTATGGCGCGCTGCGGCTTGCCGGCGAGAGCCGGGCGGTGTTGAAGGGCGAGCGCAGCGTCGCGCTTCGCGCCTGGCGCGAGCCGCGGCGCAGCGCCAGGGTGAAGCCATCGCGGGAAGCGCTCTCAGGCCCGGCGCACGAGCTTTTCGAGCGGCTGCGCGCCTGGCGCGTCGAAGCGGCGCGCCGTCACGGCGTTCCGGCCTACGTCATCTTCCATGACGCCACGCTGCGGGAGATCGCGCGCATGCGCCCATCGTCGCTCGATACGCTGCGCGGCATCTCGGGTATCGGCGCGCGTAAGCTCGAAGCTTATGGGGAAGAGATCGTCGGCTTGGTGCGAAGCGCCTGAAGCTCCTCCAGCCGGTCGATCTCTTCCGAGATGGCGGCGCGTTCTTCGAGCAGTCGGTTGAAGTGCACGTCGCACCCGGTGATCGGCCGCGGATGACGCGCGATCTCGCGCGCGATCGCTTCGCGGCGCTCGCGCAATTCGTGGATGCGGCTGGCAGCCATGCGCACAGCATAGACCTCTTCGCCGCCTGCCGTTGAGCGCCGCCAACGCGAGGCCAACCGGTTGAAGCGCCTTTGAATTTTGCCCTCGGCG
Organism: Burkholderiales bacterium; assembly: GCA_025929745.1. Taxonomy (GTDB): domain Bacteria; phylum Pseudomonadota; class Gammaproteobacteria; order Burkholderiales; family SG8-39; genus SCGC-AG-212-J23. The sequence continues at coordinate 38,740 of JAICPQ010000001.1, forward strand.
CGCGCGCTTTTCGGCTGGCAAAATCTCGCATTCACTAAGAGTATGCCCCGCAAACTCCGTCTCGGTCTCGCCCTCGGCTCCGGAAGCGCGCGCGGCTGGGCGCACATCGGCGTGATCCGGGCGCTCGAGGAGCGGGGGGTGAAGCCCGAGATCGTGTGCGGCTCCTCGATCGGCGCCTTGGTGGGCGCGGCCTACGCTTCAGGCAAACTTGATCAGCTCGAAGCGTGGGTGACCGGGCTTACGTGGACCACGGTGGTCCGGCTCATGGACCTGACCTGGCGCGGCGGCCTCATTCGCGGCACGCGTCTTTTCACGCTGTTTCGCACCATCTTCGAGGACCGGGAGATCCCGGAGCTGCCGATCCCGTACGGGGCGGTCGCGACCGAGCTGAATTCGGGCCGGGAGCTCTGGCTGCGGCACGGCAAGGTGCTCGAAGCGGTGCGCGCCTCTTGCGCCATGCCGGGCCTCTTCACGCCGGTGGTGCGCAACGGCGCGGTGCTCGTCGACGGCGGGCTGGTGAACCCGGTGCCCGTGTCCATGTGCCGCGCACTCGGCGCCGAGCTCGTGATCGCGGTCGATCTCAGCTGGGGAAAGCTCGGGCCCTATCGCCGCGGCAACGAGCAGGAGATCGCGCCGCGCGAGGTGCCGGGTTGGCTCGACCGCATCCGGCCGGAGTGGATGAAGAAGACGCCCGACGCGCACGAGGAGCCGAACGTGCCATCCATCTTCGACGTCTTCATGACCTCGCTCGACATCGTCGAGATGCGCGTGGCACGGAGCCGCCTTGCGGGCGAGCCTGCCGACGTGCTCGTCACGCCGATCCTCCCGGACTTCGCCACCATGGATTTCCACCGCGCAAAGGAAGCGATCGAGGAGGGGCGCGCGGCGGTGGACCGCATGGGGCCCCTCCTCAAGCAGATCCTGGGTTAGGCGGGCAGCAGCTTGCCGTCAAGGAGTCGCACGCGCTCGCCGGCGCGCCACGTCGGCTCGACGTCGCTCGCTACGGTCCGCTGCGTGCCGTCGTCGAGGCGCAAGCTGATCTCCCAGCGTTTTTCGCCGCGCACATGCTTCTCGATCTGGTGCCCCGCGAGCGCGCCGCCGGCTGCGCCGAGCACGGTGAAGAGCGTCTTGCCCTTGCCGAGCTTGTTCCCGACCACGCCGCCCACCACGCCCCCGCCGACCGCGCCGACGCCCTTGGCGTCGCCCGCTTCGCGCACTTCGCGCACCGATTCCACGGTGGCGAACTGGCCGGGAAGGGGCTGCGGCTTGGGCGCTTCGACGACGACCGGCGCCTGCGCGACCTGCTGCGCGGGCTGATAGATCGGCGATTCCAGGGGGCGCGGCGCTGTGGCGGTCTTGCGCACCGCCGGTTTCGGCACCGGCGCAGGATGGGTGATCGCCGGGGCCACTTCCTTTGGCAGGTCGACCGAGACCTCTTCTTGACCCTTCGACACCGCAATGAGGTCGGTCATCGTGGCGATGCCGACGGCGGAGAGTATGGTGACCGAGATCGCCGCGACCGCGACGAGCGGGTGCAGGCGAGAGGTGGTGGTGATGGTTTGCATGGCGTTGTTCTCCTTTCGTTCTCCCAACAACGCCAGCGTAGAGACAAGGTCGACGGGCGACCGTGAGCGTTTGTTACTGGTTGTATCAGCCTTCGGGGCGCATATGCGGGAAGAGGATGACGTCCCGGATGCTCGGGCTGTCGGTGAGCAGCATCACCAGCCGGTCGATGCCAAGTCCGCCGCCCGCGCACGGCGGCATGCCGTACTCAAGCGCGCGGATGTAATCCGCGTCGTAGTGCATCGCTTCCTGGTCGCCCGCGTCCTTCATCTTTACTTGCTCCATGAATCGCGCCGCCTGATCCTCCGGGTCGTTCAGCTCGGAGAATCCGTTGGCGATCTCCTTCGCATCGATGAAAAGCTCGAAGCGGTCGGCGACGTCCGGATCGCCGTCGCGCCGCCGCGAGAGCGGCGAAACTTCGGCCGGAAAATCGGTGATGAAGGTCGGCTCCACCAGGTGCTTCTCGGCGATCGCCTCGAAAAGCATGAGCTGCAGCGCGCCCCACCCCTGGTGCTTCTCGTATTCAACTGTGAGCGAATCGAGCTTCCGCCCAAGAAAAGCCCGATCGCGGAGGTCGCCATCCACGCCATGGCGCCGGATCGCGTCGGGAATGGCAAGCCGCGCGAACGGCTTGCCGAAATCGATCTGCTTGCCCTGATAGGTCACGACGGCGTTGTTCGCGGCGCTGCGCACGAGCTTCTCGGTGTGGTCCATCATGTAGCGCCAGTCCTCGTAGGCGCAATACCACTCGAGCATCGTGAACTCCGGGTTGTGCCGCGTCGAGATGCCCTCGTTCCTGAAGTTGCGGTTGATCTCGAACACGCGCTCGAGCCCGCCGACCACGAGGCGCTTGAGATA
>JAICPQ010000022.1 GCA_025929745.1 Burkholderiales bacterium
CTTCGCCGACCAGGCGGCTATCGCCATCGAGAACGTGCGTCTCTTCAACGAGACCAAGGAAGCGCTTGAGCAGCAGACGGCGACGAGCGAGATTCTGAAAGTCATCAGCCGCACGATCTTCGATCTGCAACCGGTCTTGGAAATCGTGCTTTCCAACGCCCGAAAGCTGTGCGAGGCCGATCGGGGATTCATCTTCCGACCCGATGAGAACGGGGATTACCGGCCGGTGGCGTATGCAGTGCCCGACGAGACGACGAGTGAGGCCACTGACGAATTGTTTGCGGCGGCGCCAATCAAGGTGGACCGGGCGTCTGCTACCGGACGAGCCATGGCCGATGGCGTGACGGTGCATATCCCGGACGTGCTTCAGGATCCGCTCTACCAGCGCCACGACGTGACTCGCTTGGGAGGCTACCGCACGATTCTCGCCGTGCCGATGCTGCGCGCCGGCAGTCCAATCGGCGTACTTACCCTGTCACGGACCGGCGAGGCGAAGCCGTTTACCGAGAAGCAGATCGAGCTCGTCACCATGTTTGCCGACCAGGCGGTCATCGCCATCGAGAACGTGCGTCTTTTCAACGAGATTCAGGAGAAGAGCGCGCAACTCGAGGTGGCGAACAAGCACAAGTCGGAGTTCCTCGCCAACATGTCGCACGAGCTGCGCACGCCGCTCAACGCGATCATCGGCTTTTCCGAGGTGCTCTCCGAGCAGATGTTCGGCGAGCTGAACGAGAAGCAGACCGAGTATCTCAAGGACATTCACGAATCGGGGCGACACTTGCTCTCGCTCATCAACGACATCCTCGATCTCTCCAAGATCGAGGCAGGGCGCATGGAGCTGGAAGTGTCGACGTTCCACCTGCCCACGGCGATCGCCAACGCGATGACGCTGGTGCGCGAGCGCGCGCAGAGCCACGGGATACGGCTCGAGCTCGATGTGGACGAACAACTCGATCAGTTCACCGGCGACGAGCGCAAGTTCAAGCAGATCATGCTGAACCTGCTCTCGAACGCCGTGAAATTCACGCCGGACGGCGGGCGCGTCGCCGTCTCGGCGAGGAACGGTGCCGACAAGGTCGAGATCGCGGTGAAGGACACCGGCATCGGCATCGCGCCGGAGGATCAGGCCGCGGTGTTCGAGGAGTTCAAGCAGGTCGGGCGCGACCGGCTGCGCAAGGCCGAGGGAACGGGGCTCGGCCTGGCACTCACCAAGCGCTTCGTCGAGCTGCACGGCGGCATGATTCGCCTGCAAAGCGCGCCGGGCGCGGGATCCACCTTCACGGTCAGCCTCCCGATACGCCCATAAGAATTGCGCTCGCGCGGTGGCGGCGCGCCCGTAAATTGCATAGCTTCGGGGCCGACCCATGCCTGAGTTTCTGCGGACGACGACCGAGGCGCTGCGCACGAGCGAAGAACGGCTCCAGCTCGCCCTGCAGGCCGGCGGCAGCGGCGCGTGGGACTGGGATTTTTCGCGCGATGCCGCGGAGGTGTCGCCGTCGTACCGCGAGCTCTTCGGGCTCGCGCCGGACGCACCGGTGACCTACGAGGTCTGGCTGTCGCATGTGCACCCGGAGGACCGCCAGCGCTGCCGCGAATACGGCGAGGCGTTCTTCGCTGGGCGCGAAACCGACTGGCGGCTGCAGTTCCGCATCGTGCGGGGCGACGGCAAGGTGCGCTGGCACCGCGCCATTGGCAAGGTCTACCGCGACGCGGCCGGCAAGCCGCTGCGCTTCATCGGCGTGTCGACCGACGTTACCGAGGAGCAGCGCGCGCTCGCCGCGTTGAGCGAGAGCGAGGCGCGCTTTCGCGCCATGGCCGACGGCCTGCCGCTCATCGTCTGGATGCACGACGCCGAGGGAGCGCAACAGTTCGTGAATCGCACGTTCCTCGAATATTTCGACGTCGAGGAAGAGGAAATGAAGGGTGGGCGCTGGCAGCTATTGATGCATCCGGAGGACGGGCCGGTCTACGCCGAGGAGTTCATGGCCTGCGTGCGTGAGCGCAAGCCCTTCCACGCCGAAGTGCGCGTGCGCAACGGCAAGGGCGAATGGCGCAACCTCGAGTCGTGGGCGCGGCCGCGCTGGTCCGCGGCGGGCGAGTTCCTCGGCATGGTCGGCACGAGCGCCGATGTCACCGAGCGCCGGCGCATGGAGCAGGCGCTGCGCGATGCCGACCAGCGCAAGGATGAGTTTCTGGCGATGCTCGGCCACGAGCTGCGCAATCCCCTGGCGGTGATTTCGCTCGCGCTGGACAGCTTCCGACTCGGGCTGTCGGCGGATTCGCCGCTCTCGCGCACGCGCGACGCGGCCGAACGGCAAGTTCGCATCCTAATCCGGCTGGTCGATGACCTGCTCGACAGCGCGCGCATCTCCACCGGGAAGATCGCGCTCAAGCGCGCGCGGCTTGCGCTCTCGGAGATCGTGCGCTCGGCGCTGGAAACCAGCCGGCTCGACCTCCAGGCAAAGCGCCACCAGCTCGTCGTGGAAGAAGACGGCGGCGACCTCGAGGTCGAGGGCGACGAGGTGCGCCTCGTGCAGGTCGTGTCCAACATGCTCAACAACGCCGCCCGCTACACGCCCGAGGGAGGCCGCATCGCTGTGTCGCTCGCGCGCGATAGCGAGCACGCGGTGCTGCGTGTGCGGGACAACGGCATCGGCATCGACCCGCGCAACCTCGACGCGGTGTTCGATCTCTTCGTGCAGGGCCATGACCAGGCGCGCGCCCGCGGCGCGGGCCTGGGATTGGGCCTGTCGCTGGTGAGGAAGCTGGTCGAGCTGCACGGCGGCAGCGTCGCCGCGCTGAGCGAAGGGCCGGGGCGGGGCGCCGAGTTCGTGGTGCGCCTGCCCTTGGCCGGGACGGCAAAGAGCGCTTCGGCGAAGGGGCCGCAGCCGAAGCCTGGCTCCGGCGCGCGGCGCGTGCTGGTGGTGGACGACAATCGCGACGCCGCGGAATCGCTCGCGTCGCTCGTCGGCGCCCTCGGCCACGAGGTCCGCGAGGTCTACAGCGGCGCCTCCGCGCTAGAAGCGGTGCCGAGCTTCAGACCGGACCTCATCGTGCTCGATATCGGCCTGCCGGACATGGACGGCTACGAAACGGCGCGGCGCATCCGCGAGCTGCCGGGCGGGCGTGAGGCGCGCATCGTGGCCGCGAGCGGGTATGGCGAGGTTGCGGGCGCGGCGCGCGAAGCCGGCATGGACGCCTACCTCGTTAAGCCGCTGCAGCTCGCGCAGCTGCAGCAAGTCCTCTCGCTCAGCCCGGCTTTGGCGCGAGCTGGCAGCTCGGGGTCGAGCGCATGATGGCGAGCTCTTCCTCGGTCATGTCGGCCGGGATGTCGGCGAAGAGCGGCGTCGAGAGGTAGCGCTCGCCGGTGTCCGGCAGCATGGCGAGGATGGTCGACCCCTTGGGCGCTTGTTGCGCCACCTTGAGGGCGGCGGCGAAGGTGCCGCCGGCGGTAATGCCGACGAAGATACCTTCCTTCTGCGCGAGATCCTTACTGCACTTCATCGCCTCGGGTGCAGCGATGGTCAGCAGCTGGTGGATCAGGTTCATGTCGACCGCGTCGCCGGTGAGCTTGGGCACGAAGTCCGGGCCCCAGCCCTGCATCGGGTGCGGCTTCCACGCCGGGTGCGATTTTACCGGCGAGCCGTCGGCCTTACGTTCCTGCTGCGCCGCGCCGGCGGTCAGCATCGGAGCATCGACGGGCTCGCAGACCACGATCTTGGTCTCCGGCCGCTCCTTCTGGAGGACGCGCCCAACGCCTTTCAGCGTTCCGCCGGTGCCGAATCCGGTCACCCAATAGTCGAGCCGCTGCCCGGCGAAGTCGCGGATGATCTCGCGCGCCGTAGTGCGCGAGTGGTAGTCGGCGTTCGCCTCGTTCTCGAATTGGCGCGTGAGGAACCAGCCGTTCTTTTCGGCGAGCTCCACGGCCTTCTTCACCATCCCGGTGCCGCGCTCCGGCGCCGGGGTGATGACCACCTTGGCGCCGAGGAAGCGCATCAGCCTGCGGCGCTCGACGCTGAAGCTCTCCGCCATGGTCACGACGAGCGGGTAGCCCTTCTGCGCGCACACCATGGCGAGCCCGATGCCGGTGTTGCCGCTCGTCGCCTCGATCACGGTCTGGCCGGGCTTGAGCTTGCCGCTCCGCTCGGCGTCCTCGATCACGCCGAGCGCGAGCCGATCCTTTACGGAGCCGAGCGGGTTGAATGCTTCAATCTTGACGTAGAGATCGACGCCTGCCGGCGCAAGCTTGCCGATCTTCACCACCGGCGTGTTGCCGACGGTCTCGAGAATGCTGCCATATTTGGCCATGGTTATTTCCGTTTCTTAAGGTCGTTCACGGTGAAATCGCCGGTGAAGTCGAGGTCGTGGTGTCCCTTTTCCGCGCTCGCCTCGAGAAGGCCGAGTTCGGCGAGCTCGTCGAGGAGATGCTCGAGCTCCGTCTCCGAGTAGCGCGCCAGTCGCGTACGCAGGTTGTCCAGATGCGTCGGCGCCTCGCCGACTAGGCCAAGCACCCGGCGATACTCAATCGGCACGCCGGCATCCTGTCGTTGCCAGGCAAGCTTGCCGGTGGCCGTGCGTCGGTAGAGTTTAGGCAACTTCGAAGAGGCCCGCGGCGCCCATACCGCCGCCGATGCACATAGTGACAACCACAAGCTTCGCGCCGCGGCGCTTTCCCTCGATGAGCGCGTGGCCGACGAGGCGCGCGCCGCTCATGCCGTAGGGGTGGCCGACCGCGATGGCGCCGCCGTTCACGTTCAGCTTGTCGTTCGGGATGCCGATGCGGTCCCGGCAGTAGATGACCTGCACCGCGAAGGCCTCGTTCAGCTCCCACAGGTCGATGTCGGCGACCCGCTTTCCCGCGTTCTCGAGCAATTTCGGGACGGCAAAGACCGGTCCGATGCCCATCTCCTTGGGGTCGCAGCCCGCGACCGCGAAGCCGCGGAATACGCCGAGCGGCGCGAGGTTGCGCCGCGCGGCTTCCTTGGCGCTCATCACGACTGCCGCCGAAGCGCCGTCGGAGAACTGGCTCGCGTTGCCGGCGGCGATGCAGCCGCCTTCGATCGCCGGCTTGATCTGCGACACGCCTTCGTAATTGGTGTCGGGCCGGATGCCCTCGTCCTCGCTCGCCGTGACCTCGCGCACCGTGTCGTGGCCGGTGTTCTTGTCCACCACCTTCATCTTCGTGGTGATCGGCACGATCTCGTCCTTGAACTTTCCCTCGGCGCGGGCTTTGGCGGCGCGCTGCTGGCTTTGCACGCCGAACTCGTCCTGCTTCTCGCGCGAGATGTCGTAGCGCTTCGCCACGTATTCCGCCGTCTGCAGCATCGGCCAGTAGGTCTCCGGCTTGTGCCGGTGCAGCCACTCGTCCTGGAAGTGGTGCTTGTTCATCTCGTTCTGCACGAGCGAGATGGACTCCACGCCGCCGGCGACGAATACGTCGCCTTCGCCGGTCATGATGCGCTGCGCCGCCAGCGCGATCGTTTGCAGACCCGAGGAGCAGAACCGGTTGACGGTCATGCCCGGCACGGTGACCGGGCAGCCGGCGCGGACCGCGATCTGTCGCGCGATGTTCCAGCCGGTGGCCCCTTCGGGGTTGGCGCAGCCGATGATGACGTCGTCGACCTCGTCGGCATCGACTCTCGCGCGCTCGAGCGCCGCGTGCACGACGTGGCCGCCCATCTTGGCACCGTGGGTGAGATTGAGCGCGCCTTTCCAGCTCTTGCAGAGCGGCGTGCGTGCGGTAGAGACCACCACTGCGTCAACCATTGAACCTCCTGCCTTCCTTGGCGAGCTTCGCAAGGAGCGGCGCGGGCTGCCACTGCGAGCCTTGATAGCCGTCCTGGAAGCGTTTGATGGATGAAAGAACCTTGTCGAGGCCCACCTGGTCGGCATAGAACATGGGTCCGCCGCGGTAGGGCGGGAAGCCGTAGCCGGTGAGGTAGACCATGTCGATGTCGGAGGCGCGCAGCGCGATGCCCTCGTCGAGGATGCGCGCGCCTTCGTTCGCCAGCGCGTAGATGCAGCGCTCGACGATCTCGTCGTCGGCGATCTTGCGCGGCGTGATCTTGATTTCCTTGCGGTAGTTTTCGAGCAGCTTCTCGACTTCGGGGTCCGGCACAGGCTTGCGGCTGCCTTTTTCGTAGCGGTACCAGCCGCGCCCGCTCTTCTGGCCGAACCAGCCTTTCTCGCAGATGCGGTCGGCGAACTTCGAATACACCATGTCGGGACGCTCCTTCGCGCGGCGCTTGCGGATCTCCCAGCCGATGTCGTTGCCCGCCATGTCGTACATCGCGAACGGGCCCATCGCCATGCCCCAGCGCTGCAGCGCGCCGTCGATCTGCGCCGGCGTCGCGCCTTCCTCCAGCAGAAAGAGACTCTGCTGCACGTATTTCTCGAGCATGCGATTGCCGATGAAGCCGTCGCAGACGCCGGAGATCACCGGCAGCTTCTTGAGCGTCTTGCCCAGCTTCATCGTCGTGGCGAGCACATCCTTCGCGGTCTTCTTGCCACGCACCACTTCCAGAAGCCGCATCACGTTCGCCGGCGAGAAGAAATGCGTGCCGATCACGTCCTCGGGACGCGTCGTCGCGGCGGCGATCTTGTCGACGTCGAGCGTTGAAGTGTTGGTTGCGAGAATCGCGCCCTGCTGCACGATGCCGTCGAGCTTCTTGAAGAGCTCCTGCTTGACGTCCATGCGTTCGAACGCCGCTTCGATCACGATATCGGCGTCCGCGACCTTGCCGAGGTTGCTGTTGCCGTTGATGAGCGCCATGCGCCTGTCCATGTCAGCCGCGGTAAGGCGACCTTTCTCCACCGTGGCGGCATAGTTGCCCTTGATCCGTTGCATGCCCTTATCGACCGCTTCCTGCGTCATGTCGATGAGCGTGACCGGGATGCCGGCGTTGGCGAAGCACATGGCGATGCCGCCGCCCATCGTCCCCGCGCCGATCACAGCCGCCTTGCGGATCGGACGCACCTGCGTGTCCTCGGGGACATCCGGGATCTTGCTCGTCTGGCGCTCGGCGAAGAACATGTGGCGCAGCGCCTTGGATTCGGCGCTGGCCACGAGGCGCGCGAAACGCTCGCGCTCGATTTTTCGTCCTTCGTCGAACGGCAAGCTCGCCGCCGCGGCGGCGCAAGCCACGATCTCGAGCGGCGCCGGGTAGCCGCGCGACTCGGCTGCCACCTGATCGCGCGCCTTTGCAAAAAAAGCTTCCACATCGCCTTCAAGCTTTGCCGGCATCTCGCGAATGCGGCGGACCGGCGGTTTGCGCTGCGCGAATTGGAGCGCCGCCTGGAGAAGGTCGCCGCTCACCACCTCGTCCACAAGCCCGAGGTCCTTGGCTCTTTGCGCGCTGATCGGGGTGCCGGTCGTCATCATGCGCAGTGCCTCGGCCATCGGCACGATCCGCGGCAGCCGCTGCGTGCCGCCGGAGCCGGGCAGGATGCCGAGCTTCACTTCGGGCAGGCCGAGCTGCGCTTTAGGCTCGGCGAGCCGGTAGTGGCAGCCGAGCGCGAGCTCGAGCCCGCCGCCGAGCGCGAAGCCCGAAATCGCCGCAATCAGCGGCTTCTTCATGGCGTCCTGCTGGTCGTTCACTTCGAAGAGGTCGGGCTTTTCGCGCGGCTTGCCGAACTCCCGGATGTCGGCGCCGCCGGAAAAGGCCTTTCCGGCGCCGATCAGGACCACGCCTTTCACCGCCGGATCAGACTCGGCCTTCTTTAGCCCCTCCATGAGCCCCGCGCGCAATGCGTTGCCCAAGCCATTCACCGGCGGGTTGTTCATGGTGATGACGGCAACGCCGTCGCGGACGGTGTATTGAGCGACATCGCTCATCGAAGGGCCTCCAGGGAACGGCCGATTTTAACTGCTGTGCAGATACAATCCATCGGAGGAGGAGGATTGGCCGGAGCCGTGGCTTCGCAGCCCTTGCTGCGCGTCCAGGATGTCGCCGTTCGCTTCGGCGGCATCGTCGCGCTCGACGGCGTTTCCTTCGACGTCATGCCCGGGCACATCGTCGGGCTGATCGGTCCCAACGGTGCAGGCAAGACGACGCTGTTCAACTGCGTGTCGCGGCTCTACGAATGCGAGCGCGGCGATATCGGCTTTGACGGCTCGAGCCTGCTCGCGGTGCCGCGGCATCGGATCGCGGCGCTCGGCATCGGGCGCACATTTCAGAACCTCGCGCTCTTTCGCACGATGAGCGTGCTCGATAACGTGATGGTCGGACGGCACTGCCGCACCAGCGGCGGATTCTTTGCCAACGCCCTGCGCCTGCCGTTCGCCATCCGGAGCGACCGGGAGGCGCGCGAGTACGCCCACGCGCTCCTCACGCTGCTCGGCCTCGAATCGGTCGCCGCAACCCGCGTGTCGGAACTTCCGTTCGGCACGCAGAAGCGGGTGGAGCTCGCGCGCGCGCTCGCTTCGCAGCCGAAGCTCCTGCTCCTCGACGAGCCGGCGAGCGGGCTCAATCATGAGGAGGTCGGAAAGCTCGGAGCGCTGATCCGCGGCTTGCGCGAAAAGCTCAGGCTGACCGTGCTCCTCGTCGAGCACCATATGAACCTCGTGATGAGCATCTCCGACTGGGTGGTGGCGCTCAACTTCGGCCGGCGCATCGCGCAGGGCGCGTCGGCCGAAGTGCGCGAGCACCCCGAGCTCGTGAAGGCCTACCTTGGCACTGCTTGAAGTGCGCGAGCTGCGCGCAGGCTACGGGCACACGCGCGTGCTTCACGGGATCGACTTCGCGATGGAGCCGGGCTCGATCACCGCGCTACTTGGTGCGAACGGCGCCGGCAAGACGACCACGCTGCGCGCCCTCTGCGGCATGGTGAGCACCGAGGGTGAGGTGCGGTTTTCCGGCGAAAGCATCGCGCGACGCAGGACCGAGGACATCGCGCGCCTGGGCATCGCGCACGTCCCCGACGGCCGCGGCACCTTCCTCAACCTCACCACCGAGGAGAACCTGCGACTCGGCGCCTACGTGCGGCGCGACCGCAGAAACGTCGAGCCGGATCTCGAGCGCGTCTATGGCTATTTCCCGCGCCTCAGGGAACGCCGGCGCCAGCAGGCGGGCACGCTTTCCGGCGGCGAGCAGCAGATGCTCGCGGTCTCGCGCGCGCTGATGCTCGCGCCGAAGCTCATGCTGCTCGACGAGCCTTCGTTCGGTCTCGCGCCGCTGATCGTGCGCGAGCTGTTCAACATCCTGCGACGCATCAACCAGGCGGAGGGAGTCAGCATGCTGCTAGTCGAGCAGAACGCCGCTATGGCGCTCGAGCTCGCCGACCACGCCTATCTGATCGAGACCGGCCGGATGGTCCTGGCGGGAAGCGCTGCTGCGCTCAAGCAGGACGATGCGGTGCGCAAGTCCTACCTCGGCTACTGATGGACGCTTTGCTCTTCCAGGTCCTCGCCGGCCTCGCCACCGGGGGAATCTACGCGAGCCTCGCGCTCGCGCTCGTCATGATCTACCAGGCGACTCATCTCGTGAATTTCGCGCAGGGCGAGATGGCGATGTTCACGACCTATCTCGCCTGGAGTCTCATCAGCGCCGGCATGCCGTACTGGGCGGCATTCGTCATCACCATCGCGCTCGGCTTCGCGCTCGGCGCGCTCATCGAAAGGATCGTCATCCGACCGGTCGAGAACGCCCCCGTGCTCGCGGTCGTGGTCGTGTTCATCGCGCTCCTCGTTATCTTGAACAGCATCGCCGGCTGGATCTACACCTACACCATCAAGGCCTTCCCGAGCCCCTTCCCCAAGGAGCCGCTTTTCGGCATCCGCTACATGTCGGCGCACGAGCTCGGCGCGATCGGCATTACCCTCGTCGTCCTCACCACGCTCTACCTTTTCTTCCGCTACACGCCCCTCGGCCTGGCGATGCGCGCCGTGGCGCAGAACCCGCAGTCGAGCCGCCTCGTCGGCATCCGCGTCGGCTGGATGCTCGCGCTCGGTTGGGGACTCGCCGCCGCGGTCGGCGCGGTGGCGGGGATGATGGTGGCGCCGATCGTCTACCTCGATCCGAACATGATGGGCGGGATCCTGCTCTACGCATTCGCGGCGGCGCTCCTCGGCGGCATCGACAGCCCGATGGGCGCGGTGATCGGTGGATTCACCGTCGGCGTGCTCGAGAACCTGCTCGGCGCCTTCGTCATCGGCAACGAGCTCAAGCTCACCGTGGCGCTTGTTCTCATCGTCGGCGTGCTGCTCGTCCGCCCCTCGGGTTTCTTCGGCAGCGTGCACGTCTCTCGCGTATGAGCCGCACCAATGTCATCCTGTTGGCCGTTCTGCTCACGGCGGCCTGCGCGTTGCCCTTCATCGTCAGCAACTACCGCACGTTCCAGTTCACGCTCGTCCTCGTCTACGCGATCGCGCTCCTCGGCCTGAACATTCTCACGGGCTACAACGGGCAGATCTCGCTCGGCCACGGCGCCTTCTACGCGCTCGGGGCCTACTGCGCGGCGATCCTCATGGACAAGATGGGCGCGCCGTACTGGGTGACGATCCCGGCGGCGGGCGCGGTGTGCCTGGTAGCCGGATTCCTGTTCGGTCTTCCCGCGCTACGGCTGGAGGGCCTGTACCTCGCGCTCGCCACTTTCGCGCTCGGTGTGGCGACGCCGCAGCTCCTCAAGTACCACCACCTCGAGAAATGGACCGGCGGCGTGCAGGGGATCGTCATCGCCAAACCCGAGGCGCCATTCGGACTGCCTGTTAACGCCGACCAGTGGCTCTACTTCTTCACCCTCGCCGTAACACTGGGTATGTTCTTGCTCGCCTGGAACCTGCTGCGCGGCCGCATCGGGCGCGCCCTGATGGCGATCCGCGACCACCATCTCGCTGCCGAATCGATGGGGGTGCACAATGCGCTCTACAAGTCGCTCGCTTTCGGTGTCTCGGCACTCTACACCGGGGTCGCAGGGGCGCTTGGCGCGATCGCAGTCCAGTTCGTGGCGCCTGACAGCTTCAACATCTTTCTCTCCATCATGTTGCTGGTCGGAATCGTCGTCGGCGGGCTCGCGTCGATCTCTGGCGCCCTGTACGGAGCGCTTTTCATCCAGTTCGTGCCGAATATCGCCGACGAGATCTCCAAAGCCGCGCCGTGGGCGATCTTCGGAATATTCATGATCGGCTTCGTGTATCTCATGCCGACCGGTGTCGCAGGCGCCGTACGCCTGCTTCTAGCAAGGAGGAGGAGCCATGAAATCTAGCTTCGTCGTTGGTCTGATGGCCGTAGCGTTGACCGCCCCCGCCATGGCGCAGAAGAAGTACGACCCGGGCGCTTCCGACAAGGAGATCAGGATCGGCAACACCAATCCCTACAGCGGGCCCGCGTCGGCCTACGGCACCATCGGAAAATCGATCACCGCGTACTTCAAGATGCTGAACGAGCAGGGCGGCATCAACGGTCGCAGGGTGAACTTCATCTCCTACGACGACGGCTACAGCCCGCCGCGAACCGTGGAGATGGCGCGCAAGCTGGTGGAGCAGGACGAGGTGCTGTTCGTGTTCCAGACCTTGGGCACGCCCTCCAACACGGCGATCCACAAGTACATGAACATGAAAAAGGTGCCGCAGATGCACGTCGCGACCGGCGCCACGAAGTGGAACGATCCGAAGAATCATCCGTGGACGATGGGCTGGCAGCCGAACTACCAGTCCGAGGCGCGCGCCTATGCGCAGCACATTCTCAAGACCAAGCCCGACGCGAAAATCGGCGTGCTCTACCAGAACGACGACTACGGCAAGGATTACCTCAAAGGCTTCCACGACGGCCTGGGCGCGAAAAAGAGCATGATCGTCAAGGAGGTGTCCTACGAGGTGGCCGATCCGACCGTCGACTCGCAGATCGTGCAGCTCCAGCAGTCGGGCGCCGATGTGTTCTTCAACATCACCACGCCGAAGTTCGCCGCGCAGGCAATCCGTAAGGCGTACGACATCGGATGGAAACCCGTGCACTACCTGAACAACGTGTCGAACTCGGTCGGCTCGGTGCTGACTCCGGCCGGACTGGACAAGGCCGTCGGCATCATCTCCAGCGCCTACCTCAAAGACGCCACCGATTCGAAGTGGGCCAACGACAAGGCGATCGCCGAATGGCGCCAGTTCATGAACAAGTATTACCCCGACGGCAACCAGGCGGACGTTTTCAACGTCTATGGGTACACAGTGGCGATGACGATCGCGCAGGTGCTCAAGCAGTGCGGCGATAACCTGACGCGCGAGAATGTGATGCGACAGGCGGCGAACCTGAAGGGCTATCGGGCGGAGACCCTGCTACCCGGCATCACCATCTCGACCAGCGGCGATGATTTTGCACCGATCGAGCAGGTGCAGCTCGAGCGCTTCAACGGCAAGCAATGGGAGCTGTTCGGCGAGGTGATGGGCGGCCGCTAGAGGTTTTCAAGCGGTTAAACTAGCTCCTGCTGCAACACAGGAGGAGCCATGCACGGCCTGATGATGGATCAGCCGCTGCTCATCAGCGGCCTGATCCGCCATGCCGACCGGCATCACGCGCAGACCGAGATCGTGTCGAAGACGGTCGAGGGAAGCGTGCACCGCTACACCTATCGACAGGCGCACGCCCGCGTGCGCCGCCTCGCCAACGCGCTCAAGCGCCTTGGCGTGGGCATGCACGACCGCGTCGCCACGCTCGCCTGGAACGGTTTTCGGCATTTCGAGATCTACTACGCGGTCGCCGGCTCGGGCGCGGTGATCCACACGATCAACCCCCGCCTGTTCGCCGATCAGATCGCATACATCGCGAACCACGCCGAGGACAAGGTGGTGTTCTACGACACCACGTTCGCGGCGCTCATCGAGAAGCTGAAGCCGCAGTTGAACTCCGTGCGCCATTTCATCGCACTCAACGACGAGTACGAGCGGTTGCTCGACAAGGAGACCGACCAGCTCGAATGGCCGAGCTTCGATGAGAACACGGCGGCCTGCCTTTGCTATACGTCGGGCACGACCGGAAACCCGAAGGGGGCGCTCTATTCGCACCGCTCGACGATGATCCACGCGTACGCAGCGGCGCTGCCCGACACGCTCAACCTTTCTGCGCGCGAAGTGGTGCTGCCCGTCGTCCCGATGTTCCATGTGAACGCGTGGAGCCTCCCCTATTCCTGCACGATGACCGGGGCGAAAATGGTGTTCCCAGGTCCGCACCTCGACGGCAAGAGCTTGCACCAGCTTTTTGAGAGCGAAGGCGTGACCATGAGCGCCGGCGTGCCGACCGTATGGCTCGGCCTTCTCAACTATATGAAGGAGAACCGGCTGCGCTTCTCGACGCTGAAGAACGTGGTGATCGGCGGCTCGGCGTGCCCGCCGGCGATGATTCGCGCGTTCCAGGACGACTTCGGCGTGCAGGTGCTGCACGCCTGGGGCATGACCGAGATGAGCCCGCTCGGCACCACGGGCACCTTCAAGGCCCGGCAGGCGAATCTTCAAAAAGCGGAGCGCGAGGCGCTCCAGGCGAAGCAGGGCCGCGCCGTCTTCGGCGTGGATCTGCGCATCGTCGACGAGAATGGACGCGAGCTGCCATGGGACGGTAAAGCGTTCGGCGACCTGCAGGTGCGGGGTCCGTGGGTGATCAAAAGCTACTTCAAAGGCGAAGGCGGCGACCCGCTCAAGGACGGCTGGTTCCCCACCGGCGATGTCTGCACCATCGATCCGGAGGGTTATATCCAGGTCACCGACCGCTCGAAGGACGTGATCAAGTCGGGCGGCGAGTGGATCAGCTCGATCGATCTCGAGAACATCGCCATCGCGCATCCGGCGATCGCCGAGGCGGCGGTGATCGGGGTGCGCCACCCGAAGTGGGACGAGCGCCCGATCGTCGTCGCCGTCAAAAAGCCGGGGCAGGACGTCACCAGGGACGAGCTGCTGCGTTTCTACGAGGGCAAGATCGCGAAGTGGTGGATGCCTGACGACGTGGTCTTCGTGAACGAGCTGCCCCACACTGCCACGGGCAAGCTCTCCAAGCTCACGCTGCGGCAGCAGTTCAAGGATTACCGTCTTGATCAGAAGTGAGACCCAAGGCCGCGTTGCGCGCATCCGCTTCGACCGGCTCGACAAGAAAAACGCGATCACGGCCGAGATGTACGCGCAGCTCGGCGCCGCGCTCGCCGCGGCCGACGGCAATCCGCAGGTGCGTTCGCTCCTCCTGCACGGCAGCGCCGACTGCTTCACGGCCGGGAACGACGTCGCTGACTTCCTCAACGTGCCGCGCAAGCTCGGCGCCTCGCCAGCGCGCGCGCTTTTCGACACGCTGCCAAACATGAAAAAGCCGGTCGTCGCTGCGGTCGGCGGCCCCGCCGTCGGCATCGGCAGCACGATGCTGCTCCACTGCGATCTCGTGTTCGCCGCGCCAAACGCGCGCTTCCAGCTTCCCTTCGTGCCGCTCGGCATCGTGCCGGAGTTCGGCTCTACCTTTCTCCTGCCGTTGCTCGCGGGTTATCAGCGCGCGGCGAAGCTCCTTCTCCTGGGGCAGCCGTTCACTGCACAGGAAGCGCTCGAGGCCGGCATCGTCACCGCCGTGGTTTCTGACGTCATCGGCGAAGCAGAGAAGGCAGCGAATGCGCTTGCCGCGCTGCCGCCGGAATCCATCCGCCTCACCAAGCGCCTCATGCGCGCCCGCTACGCGGAAACGCTCGCCGCGACGATCGACGAAGAAACGCGCATCTTCACCGAGCGCCTGTCGTCGCCAGAGGCCAAGGAGGCGATGAGCGCGTTTTTGGAGAAGCGCAAGCCCGACTTCTCGCGCTTTTGATGCAGTTTCTTGCTCTCGCGCTCGTTCTGCTGAGCTTCTCCGTGCATGCCGAGCTTTACCGCTGGATCGATCGCCCGTCGGGCTCCGTCAAGTACTCGAGCACCCCGCCGCCGTGGTACGGCGACGCGGCGAAGGAGCGCGCCAATCCACCCGTGGAGGTGATCCGCTACGACGCGCCCGGTACCGCCGCAAAGCCGACGCCAAAGGAGCAAAGCGCCAGGATCACGGCCGCCACGATCGCTTCCATGGAAGCGCGCTGGCAGGAGCTCAACAAGTTTTTCGCTGAGCTGCCGCCAAGCACGGACTATGCGCGCGCCGGCGAGGGCATCCAGCCGCAAATCGCGGCCTACCAGACGCTTTCGCGCGAGCTCGATCGCCTGGATCCGGCCGGCGCCAAGCGGCGCCGCGCGCAGCGCCCGCCGGCCTTGGATTTGCTGAGATGAATTCCATCCGCGACCTCGAGCATCGGGTGGGCGAGGAGGTCGGCGTCTCACCCTGGGTCGAGATCTCGCAGGAACGCATCGACACCTTCGCCAAGGCGATCGACGACCCTCAGTGGATCCACGTCGATCGGGAGCGCGCGCGCAGCTCGCCTTTCGGCACGACCATCGCGCACGGTTTCCTCACGCTCTCGCTTCTTTCGCACCTTTCGGAGCGGACCTTCGTTTTCTCCGATCGCAAGATGGGGGTGAACTACGGCCTGAACCGCGTGCGCTTCATTTCGCCCGTGCCGAGCGGCTCGCGCGTGCGCGCGCGCTTTACCTTGCAGAAGTTCGAA
>JAICPQ010000028.1 GCA_025929745.1 Burkholderiales bacterium
CGGCATCCAGGCGACGTTGAAGAAATGCGTGCTGATGTTTTCGGCGTTGCCGTGGAGGAATAGCACAGTCGCTTGCGGTGTGCCGCGCGCTGGAAGGAACCATGCAAAAAGTTAAACGCCGTCCGCGGCGCGCAGCTTGACGGTCTCGTAACGCAGACCTGCCCGCTCCGGCGTTTGAATCAGCGCACGCTCGGGCTGGAAGAAGGTTCGCGTACAGCCCGAAACCAAAAAAATCACAGAAAGCCGAAATAGCGCGGACGCAACACGAAGACGGCGGATAGGCACCAACTTATCGTACGCGCCTTGACAGCCGTGGCGCGCGCCGCCAAGAATGATTTCCCGTTCCGTCATCCGGAACGCCAAAACAAAGGGAGACTTAGAAGATGAAGAAGCTCGTAGCAGTTACTGCTCTCGCCGCGCTGTTCCCGGCGATCGCCATCGCGCAGCAAAACAACATCGGTTCGTGCGGTTGGGGCTCCAAGGTATTCGACGGCCAGTCCGGCCTGGCGCCGCAGGTTCTCGGCGCGACGACGAACGGCACCTTCGGCAACCAGACCTTCGGTATCACGAGCGGCACGTCGGGCTGCACGCAGGACGGCGCGGTGCGCTCGACCTGGAAGACCGCGATGTTCATCGACGGCAACAAGGAAACCCTGGCCCGCGACATGTCGGTCGGCAGCGGCGAAGCGCTCGACTCGCTCGCGCATCTGCTCGGCGTCGAGGCGGCGGACCGCGCGGCGTTCAACCGCATCGCGCGCGACAACATGCAGCGCATCTTCCCGAGGGACAACGCCGAGACAGAGCAGGTCGTCGCGGCGCTGCGCGAAGTCCTGATGAGTGACGCGAAACTCGCGCGCTACACGGTCGCGCTCTAGAGCCAGACCAAGCTGCATTCGCAACATCGGACCCTGTGGCGCTGGCCACAGGGTTTTTTTTTCCTTCTCGTCCTTCTTCCCGCGGCGGCGCAATGTGCTGACACAAGCAGCTATGCGCTCGAGCTGATCGGGCGCGCTCGCGAGGCGCACCTCGCGGAGCGCCCCGAATGGCGCAAGCTCGTGCACTACGTTCCCAACCTGATCGCGCCGGGCGTGCACGGCCTGGTCGACAGCCGGGACTTTTACAACGCGCCCGACGGCAAGAACGACCCACAGGCGGAACTCGACGGCACGCTGCGCGCTTTTTTCTCCGAGGCCGAGGAAACCGACGAAGTGCAACACCCGCAGTGCCGCTTTCCGGCGCGTTACGCCTGGCTCGCGGCCGAGCTCGGCTTCGACCAAGGCCGCATGCCACGTCCGCAATGCCGGCGCTACCGCGACTGGCGCTCGGCGCTCGATGCGAAGCAGCTCACCCTCGTCTTCGCCTCGGCCTACCTGGACAACCCCGGTTCGATGTACGGCCATACTCTGCTGCGCATCGACGCCGCCGATCAGGACGAGCGCACGCGGCTCCTGGCCTACTCGATCAGCTTCGCCGCGGCCACCAACGAGACCAACGGCCTGATCTTCGCGGTCAAGGGCCTGTTCGGCGGCTACCCCGGGGTGTTCGCGATGCTGCCCTACTATGTGAAGGTCCGGGAATACAGCGACCTCGAGAACCGCGACCTGTGGGAGTACGAGCTTGATCTATCCCCCGAGGAGCTCGAGCGCGTGCTGCGACACGCCTGGGAACTCCTTCCGGCCTATTTCGAGTACTACTTCTTTGATGAGAACTGTTCGTACCATCTTCTCGCACTGCTGCAGGTTGCGCGGCCCGACCTTGAGTTGACCGCGCCGTTTCGGCTGTGGGCGCTGCCGGTGGACACGGTTCGTGCCCTGACCGACCAGCCGGGGCTGGTAAAGAGGATCGTCTACCGCCCGGCCAGGTCGACCATCATCGCCGAGCGTTTGGCCCGCATGCAGCCGGAGGAACGCCGCATGGCTCGAGATCTGGGACTGGGAACGCTCAACGCCGATGACGTGGCGCTGCGCGCCCTGCCGCCGGAGCGGGCTGCTCGGGTGGTCGAGGCCGGTTACGACTACCTGAATTACCGGCGCACTACGGGTACGAGCGAAGTGAAGGACGGCGGCGCGCTCGCCCGCGATCTGCTCGTGGCGCGCAGCCAGATCGACGCCCCTTCGCAAACACCGCGCATTGAGACTCCGGTGCGGCCCGATGAGGGTCATCGCACCGCGCGCATGAGCACGGGCGCGGGCCGGCGCGATCGACAAGGTTTCCTAGAGCTCGGCGTGCGCCCGACCTACCACGACATCGTCGACGACGACGCGGGTTACATCGGCGGCGCCCAGATCGAGTTCTTCCACTTGCGTGCCCGCCGCTACGAGGGCGCCAGCGCGCGCATCGAGAGCTTCATCCCGGTGAACATCTTCTCGCTTTCGCCGCGCGACGAATTCGTCCAGCGGAAGAGCTGGCGCGTTGCCGCCGGCTGGCAGCGCAGCATGACGCGGAGCGGCGCCGAGCCGCTCGCGGTCGCGGCCGATGGGGGGCTCGGCGGCGCCTGGCGCGCGGGACGCGTGGCCCGGGTTTACGCGAGTGCCGAAGGCGCGGCGCGCGCCCACGAGCAATTCGAAAAGGGCTATAGCCTTGGCCTCGGCGCGCGCATAGGCGCGCTGGTGGACCCTGCGCCGCGCTGGCGCGTGCACGCCTACGCCCAGCAGCTGGGCTCTGTCGCGGGCGAGCGCGTCGACCCCGGGGCGCTCGTCCTCGAGCAGAGGTTCAGCCTGACGCGCGATCTCGCGCTGCGCTTCGATCTCAGCCACCAGAACGAAGCCGGCCGCAGCTTCGATTCCGTTCTACTTTCGCTGCACGTCTACTTCTGATGCGCTTCTTCGTCACCGGGCTTGCGCTGCTTCTTTCGGGCTGCGCCACGTCGTTCTTCCAGCCAAGCACTGCGCTGTACCACACGCCGGGCCAATTCGGCCTGGAGTACGAGCCAGTCGAGATTCACGCCGCCGACGGCACCGAACTCTTTGCTTGGTTCCTGCCGGCTCGGGGCAAGCCGCGCGCCACCGTGCTCTACCTGCACGGCAACGGCGAGAACATCAGCACCCAATTCGCCAACGCTGCCTGGCTTCCGGCAAAGGGCTTCAACGTGCTCGCGCTCGACTACCGCGGCTACGGCGGCTCGCAGGGCAGCCCGACCTTCGCCGGTGTTCAGCTCGACATCGACGCCGCCATGCGCACGCTGCTCGCGCGGTCCGACGTCGACCCCGACCGCATCATCATCTTCGGCCAGAGCCTCGGCGCCGCGCTCGCGGTCCATTACGTCGCGCATTCACGGTACCGTGCCAGCGTCCGCGCCGTGGTGCTGGACAGCCCGTTCTCCGACTACCGGCGCATCGCGCGCGAGAAGCTCGCCAGCTTCTTTCTCACTTGGCCGTTCCAGTGGATCTCGACCGTGGCGATCGAGAACGACTACTCGCCGGCCGCATCGATCAAGGCGCTTTCGCCGATCCCGGTGCTTTTCATCCACGGCGAGGACGACATCGTCGTGCCGCTGCACCATTCGAAGCGGCTGTACGAGAGCGCCGGCGAACCCAAACACATGTGGGTCGTCCCGGGCACCGGCCATATCCAGGCCGTCCGCAACAAGGACATGCGTCAGCGCCTGACCGAATTCCTCCAGCGCTATTCCGGCTACCACGTCGCGGGCTATTATTAGGGTCCTCCTGGAGACCTGACCGATGTCCACCATTCGCGTCCTCGGCGCTTCGCTGTTTCTCGTTCTGGCGGCAAATGCGGGCGCCCAGCAATACCCAACCCGCAACATCTCGATGATCGTCCCCTACGCCGCCGGCGGCCCGACCGATACGGTGGCGCGTGTGCTCGGCCAGGCGATGGGCAAGCCGCTCGGCCAGACGGTGATCGTCGAGAACCGTCCCAGCGCGGGCGGCATCCTCGGACCCGAGCAGGTCAAGAACGCGAAGCCCGACGGCTACACGATCCTCATTCACCACATCGGCATGGCGACCACGCCGACGCTGTACCGGAAGCTG
Source organism: Burkholderiales bacterium (assembly GCA_025929745.1). Classification (GTDB taxonomy): domain Bacteria; phylum Pseudomonadota; class Gammaproteobacteria; order Burkholderiales; family SG8-39; genus SCGC-AG-212-J23. The sequence goes on from JAICPQ010000028.1 coordinate 3,993, forward strand.
CGCTACAACCCCCTGACCGATTTCGAGTACATCGGTCTGATCAATGAAGTACCGATGACGATCATCGGCAAGCCGCAGCTGCCGGCGAAAGACTTCAAGGAGTTTCTGGACTACATCCGCAAGAACAAGGACAAGGTGAGCTATGCGAACGCCGGCATTGGCGCGGCGTCGCACCTGTGCGGCATGCTCTTCATGAGCGCCATCCAGACCGACTTTCTCACCGTGCCGTACAAGGGGACCGCGCCGGCGATGAACGACCTGCTCGGCGGCCAGGTCGACTTCATGTGCGATCAGACCACCAATACCACGTCGCAGATCAAGAGCGGTAAGGTGAAGGCGTACGCCGTGACTTCGGCGAAGCGCGTCGCGTCGCTTCCCGACGTGCCGACGCTCGCCGAGCAGGGCGTGAAAGGCGGCGAGGTCGCCATCTGGCACGGCCTGTACGCGCCGAAGGGAACGCCGAAGCCGGTCCTCGATAAGCTCGTTTCGTCGATGCAGGAAGCGCTCAAGGACCAGAACGTGCGCGCGCGCTTCGCCGAGCTTGGCGCGGACACTTTCCCGCCCGAGCGCCAGACGCCGGCCGCGCTGCAGCAGCACCTCAAGGCCGAAATCGAAAAGTGGGCGCCGCTCATCAAGAAGGCCGGGCAGTACGCCGACTAAGCCGTTTTCGTACGAATAGAGGGCGCCTTGGCGCCCTTTTTTATTGCAGTCGGTGTCTGAAGCAGCTCACAAGGTGGTCGTTCACGAGGCCCGTCGCCTGCATGAAGGCGTAGCAGATCGTCGAACCCACGAAGCGAAAGCCGCGTCGCTGCAGGTCTTTGGAAAGCGCATCGGACTCCACGGTACGGGCCGGTATGGACGTCGACGTCTTGCGCAGGCCCTGGAGCGGCTTGCCGCCGACGAAGCGCCAGACGTAAGCGTCGAACGAGCCGAATTCCTTCTGCACCGCGAGGAACGCGCGCGCGTTCGTCACCGTGCTCTCGATCTTGAGGCGGTTGCGCACGATGCCTTCGTCCTTCATCAGCTTTTCAACTCGCGAAGGCGTGAAGCGCGCCACTTTGGCTGGATCGAAATCGGCGAAAGCGCGCCGGTAGTTCTCGCGCTTGCGAAGAATCGTGGACCAGCTCAAGCCGGCCTGCGCGCCTTCGAGGACCAGAAACTCAAACAGCACGCGCTCGTCGTGCACCGGCATGCCCCACTCCGTGTCGTGGTAGGCGATGTCGAGCTCGCTCGTGGGCCAGCTGCAGCGCTTTACTGCGCGAGCGCGGGGCGTCGTTTCCAGACCTGCGTCGCCTGCTCGAAGGCGTGCGCAAGCTGCAGCACGCCGAAGTCGTCGCGGTAGCGGCCGACGATCTGGATGCCCACGGGCAGCCCGTCGTCGGTGAAGCCGGCGGGAACCGAGATCGCCGGGTGCGTGGTGGTCGTGATGTAGTAGCAGCTCTTCATCCAGTCGAGATAGTTGTCCATCTTCGTGCCGGCGATCTCGGTTGGATAGTCCTGGTCCACCGGAAACGGCGGCAGCTGGTTCACGGGGCAGACGAAGAAGTCGTACTTTTCGAGGAATTTGCGCATGCGATGGTAGAGCGCGGTGCGCAGCGCCTCGGCCTTGGCGATCTCGGGCGCGCCGAGCTTGCGTCCTTCCTCGTAGTTCCACACCACGGTGTCCTTGAGCTTGTCGCGGTGCTCCTGGATGAGCGCGCCGATGCGATGCTGGTAAGCAACGCCGCGCAACGTCTCGAACGCCTCGGTGGCGCCGGAGAAATCGGGCTCGGCGTCCTCGATTGAGCAGCCGAGGTTCTTGAAGATGCAACGCTGAGCTTCGAGAACCTTGGTGACCGCCGGCTCCACCGGCAGGCCGCCCATATCCCGGCTCCAGGCGATGCGCGTCTTCTTGAACGAGCGCTTGAGCGGCTTTAGAAAGGCCGAGCCTGGCTCGCAGATGGAAGTTGGCGCGCGCGCATCCGGGCCGGCGATCACGGATAGCAGAAACGCCGCGTCGGCCGCCGTGCGCGCCATTGGTCCGAGCTCGCTCAGGTTGCTCCACGGATACGGATGCGGATAGGCGGGCACGCGTCCGGTGGACGGACGAAAGCCGATCACGTTGCAATAGTTGCCCGGATTGCGCAGCGACGCCGCGAAATCTCCCCCGTCGGCGAACGGCACCATGCCGGCGGCAACTGCGACCGCCGCGCCGCCGGAGGATCCGCCGCAGGTCTTGGAGAGGTCGTACGGATTGCGCGTCGCGCCGAACACCTTGTTGAAGGTCTGCGAGCCGGCGCCGAATTCCGGCGTATTCGTCTTGCCGATCAGGATCGCCCCGGCCTTCTTCAGCCGTTCAGCGAGGATGTGATCTTCGGTTGGGACGTGATCCTTGTAGACGAGCGAGCCCCACGTGGTGCGCACGCCTTTCGTGGCGATCACGTCCTTGATCGCGATCGGCAGGCCGCCGAGCGGCAGCTTCTGTCTTTTCCGATCGAAAGCCTTGGCCGCTTTTAGCGCCTCATCCGGAAGGAAGGTGACGATTGCGTTCACCTTCGGATTCACGCGCTCGACTTGTGCGATGAACGCGCGCACGACCTCAGTCGCGGAGAGCTTGCGCGACTGGATCAGCCGCGCGAGCTTTCGCGCCGGGGTGAAGCAAATCTCGGTGTTCAACAGCCGCTGACGCAGCGGCCGCCGCCGTCGAACTCCATGGTCCTGCCGGAGAGCGGAACGTGCACCGGCATGCGAGCGGCCTTTATGAACGCGGCGGTGCGGCTCGTCTCGACAAGCTTGCCGTTCATCGTCGCCGGCTCGTTCGCATGCGAGGCGATCACGGAATTCGGCTTCACGAGGTCGTTCACCACGTAAGCGCTTTCCGTCGGGCCGGTGGTGAAAGGAAAGCCGCCGATGTTCATCACCACCAAGTTCGCCTTGTAGTGCCCGCGCACCACGAGATCCTGCTCGGCCGTGATGCCGGTGTCACCCGACAGGTAGACGGTAAGCCCGTTGGAGAAGCGCACCACGAAGCCGCTGGCATCGCCTAGATAAGGCGAGAGCCCGCTGCCCTCGAAGAATTTGGACTGCTCGGGCGCCATGAAGGCGGGCGCCAGTGCATTGCTGTGCACTGCCGGCACGCCTGCGACCATCACCTTGCCGACCATTGTCTGAGCGCCCAAGCGCACCAGGCGCACCAGCTTGGCCGGGTCGCCACCGAGAGATTTCACCTTCACCTGAAAGAATGAATGCATTTCGCCGCCGACCAGCAGCGGCGCCTGCTTGCCGAGCACGATATTCACCGTATTCGAGTTCGGCGTAACTTTGACCGACATATCGGGCTTCTGACAGGCGCCTGCGTTGGCCGAGGGCTGGATCAGGTCGCCGAGATGATCGACGTGCACATGCGAGAGCAGCACCGCGTCGATCTTGCCGAGGCGCGGGTCGTCCGGGCCGCGCACCGTGCGCCCGGCGTCGTAAAGGATGCGCGTGCCGTCAGGATCCTCGAACACGAGTGCGCGGTCGAACGGGCAGAACTCGCCGTCGTGGCTGCCGAGCGGGGTGATCTTGACGCGCGGACCCTGGGTGTCCGGCGCGGTGCTCACGCAAGCACCAACCGCGAGACTCAGGGCGACAACGAGCTTCTTCATGGCTCCTCCTCTAGGAGGGGCTGATGTTACAGCAGCACGATGTCGAATTGCTCCTGGCTATAGCTCGTTTCGACCTGCACGGAAACCGGCTTGCCGATGAAGTCGGACAGCATGGCGAGCGAAGCCGACTCCTCCTCGAGAAGCAGATCGATCACCGGCTGGGCGGCGATGACGCGGAACTCACGCGCGTTGAACGCGCGCGCCTCGCGCAGGATCTCGCGCAGGATCTCGTAGCACACGGTGTGCGCGGTGCGCACCGCGCCGCGTCCGGTGCAGGTAGGACAGGGCTCGCACAGCACGTGTGCGAGCGATTCGCGCGTGCGCTTGCGCGTCATCTCGACCAGGCCGAGCGCGGTGAAGCCGTTGAGCGTGACGCGCGTGCGATCGCGCGCCATGGCGCGCCGCAGCTCTTCCAGCACCGCGTTGCGATGTTCGGCGCTGTCCATGTCGATGAAGTCGACGATGATGATGCCGCCCAGATTGCGCAGGCGCAGCTGGCGCGCGATCGTCTGGGCGGCTTCGAGATTGGTCTTGAACACCGTGTCGTCGAAGTTGCGACTGCCGACGTAGCCGCCCGTGTTTACATCGATCGTAGTGAGCGCTTCGGTCTGGTCAATCATGAGATAGCCGCCGGACTTCAGTTCCACGCGGCGCGAAAGCGCGCGCTCGATCTCGGTCTCTACGTTGTACAGATCGAAGAGCGGGCGCTCGCCGCTGTAGTGCTCGAGGCGCGCGCGCACCTGCGGCATGTAGCGCTCGGAGAAGGCGGCGAGCTTCTGGAAGTTCTCGCGCGAGTCGACCAGCACGCGCGCCGTCTCCACGTTGACCATGTCGCGCAGCACGCGCTGCGCGAGCGAGAGATCCTGATAGAGCAGCTTCGGCGCCTCGGCGCCCGCGGAGCGCTCATGGATCGTCTGCCACAGGTGGCGCAGGTACGCGAGGTCGGCGCGCAGCTCCTCTTCGGAGGCCGTTTCGGCGAGGGTGCGCAGGATGTAGCCGCCCCTTTCGTCAGCGGGCAGAAGCTCCCGTAGCCGCTCGCGCAACGCGGCCCGGCCATTCTCGTCCTCGATCTTCTGCGAGATGCCGATGTGCGGGTCCTTCGGCAGGTAGACGAGCAGCCTACCGGCGATGGAAACCTGGGTGGAAAGCCGCGCGCCCTTGGATCCGATCGGATCCTTCACCACTTGTACGAGGATCGGCTGCCCTTCGGCGAGGGTTTTCTCGATCGGCTGGTCCTTGTGATCGCGGATGTCGGCCACGTGCAGGAACGCGGCGCGCGTCAGGCCGATCTCGACGAAAGCGGATTGCATGCCGGGCAGCACGCGCGCCACTTTTCCCATGTAGATGTTGCCGACAAGCCCGCGGCTCGCCGCGCGCTCGATCAGAAGCTCCTGCACCACGCCCGCCGCGACGATGGCGACACGCGTCTCCTGCGGCGTGACATTAATGAGTATTTCTTCCACGCAGCTTGTCGAGGAGGAGGCTGGTCTCGTAAAGCGGCAGCCCCATCACCCCGGAGTAGCTGCCGCGCAGCTCCACCACGAAGCGTCCGGCGCGTCCCTGGATCGCGTAGGCGCCGGCTTTGTCGTCGCCTTCGCCGCTCGCCGCGTACTGCGCGATCTCCTCGGGCGAGAGTTTTTTCAGCTGCACTTCGGAGCTCGACAGCGCGAATTCGACCTGCTCGTAGTTCTTGAGCGCCACCGCGGTCAGCACCTCATGGCGCTGGCCGGAAAGCGCGGCGAGCATCTCCGCCGCCTGGGCACGGTCTTTGGGCTTGCCGAAGAGCCGTCCGTCCAGCGCCACGGTGGTATCGGCGGCGAGGATCGGCGCAGGCGGAAGGTTTCTCTGCAGCATGCGCCGCCAGCCCGCCTCGGCCTTGGCGCGCGCCATGCGCTCGACGTAGGCGGCGGGTGCCTCGCCGGCGAGCGGGGTCTCGTCCACTTCGGGGTGCTCGCCGAGGCGCTCCCGGAAAAGCAGCAGGTGAAAGCGCACGCCGATCTGCGCGAGGAGCTCGCGCCGCCGCGGGCTGCGCGAGGCGAGATAGATGCCGCGTTCGGGGATGGCGATCATGCGCGGTGATAAGGATGCCCGGTGAGGAGCGTAGCAGCACGGTAAATCTGCTCCATCAGCACCACCTGGGCAAGCGCGTGGGGCAGCGTCAGGGAGGACAGCCGCATAAGAAGGGCTGCGTCTTTTTTCATACTTTCCTCGAGTCCATCGGGTCCGCCAATCACGAAAGTCGTCTCGCGTCTCAATAGCGTCGCGAACTGCTCGGTCGTCATGTCCTTGCCGCGCTCGTCGAGCGCCACGATGTGGCATTTTCCGTCAAGGGATAAGCGGCCGGGTTTCACCAGTTGCCGTTCCACCGCGTACCCGCGCGGCATGCGTTTCGCATATTCGGCGCAGGCCTCTTCCGCCCAGGCCGGGAGCCTAGCGCTTAGCGCGACGACGCGGAGCCGTGGCACGGCGTTTCGCTTTCTTCGCAGCCCTGCGCGGCTCTTTATTCAGGCGCACCGGCTTGCCGCCCCAGATTTCCTCGAGGTTGTAGAACGTGCGCACCGTAGGATGCATGATGTGCACCACCACGTCGCCGAGGTCGACGAGCACCCATTCTCCACTCGCCTCGCCCTCGACGCCGTAGACGCGCGCGCCCTGCTCCTTCACCCGTTCCTGCACGCGGTCGGAAAGCGCCTTCACCTGCCGGTTCGATTCACCGCTCGCGATTACGACGCGCTCGAACATCGAGGGCAGGCGCGCGGTGTTGAAAACGAGAATATCCCTGCCTTTCACGTCCTCGAGCGCCTCGACCACGATGCGCTGCTTGAGGCGGATGTCCATCACACGTAGAGCCGCTTCCGGACGATATAGTTCGCCACCGCCGCCGGAACCAGGTGAGCAATCGCCTCACCACGCGCGACGCGTGCGCGCACCTCGCTTGCCGAAATATCCATGGCCTTCATCGGAATCACCTCGACGGCCTTGTCGAGCGCCACCCCCGGCCGGGCGAATACCCCGATGCGCGCCAGTCGCCTCACTTCCTGCGGCCGGTGCCAGGTGTCGAGCTTTGCGTACTGATCGGCGCCGATAAGGAGCCAGAGCTCTGTCCCGAGCTCGCCGTGAAGCTGCATTAGCGTATCGACGGTATAGCCTGACGCGCTCGCCTTCAGCTCGCGGGCGTCAATTGCGTATCTGGGCTCGCCTTGCAGCGCGAGCTCGAGCATCGCAACGCGGTGCTCGCCGTTCGCGACTGCCGGCTTGCGGTAGCGCGGCGCACCGGTGGGCATGAAAAGGACTTTCTCGAGCTTGAGCTTGTCGAGCGCGGCGCGCGCCATCGCGAGATGCGCGTTGTGAACCGGGTCGAAGGTCCCGCCCAATATTCCTACGCTCAGGTGCGGATTTCTCCGTGCCCGAGGACCACGTATTTCTGCGTGGTCAGGCCCTCGAGCCCGACCGGGCCGCGCGCGTGCAGCTTGTCGGTGGAAATGCCGATCTCTGCGCCCAGGCCGTATTCGTAGCCGTCGGCAAAGCGCGTCGAGGCGTTCCACATCACCGAGCTCGAATCGACCTCGCGCAGGAAACGCTCGGCGTGCAGGCGATCTTGCGCGACGATGGCATCGGTGTGCTGTGAGCCGTATTTCGCGATGTGCTCGATCGCCTCGTCGAGACCCTTGACGACGCGAATCGACACGATGGGCGCGAGCCACTCGGTGTAGTAATCGTCCTCGCTCGCCTTCTTGCCGTTCACATACTTCAACGCCACGGGGTCGGCGCGCATCTCGACGCCCTTAGAAGAAAAAATCTCGCCGATGCGCGGCAGCACGCGCGGCGCGATCGCCTCGGCGACCAGCAGCGTTTCCATCGTGTTGCACGTGCCGTAGCGCTGGGTCTTTGCGTTGTCGGCGATGCGCACGGCCATTTCCGGATCGGCGCTGTCGTCGATGTAGACGTGGCACACGCCGTCGAGGTGCTTAATCATCGGTATGCGCGACTCCCGCGCCAGTCGCTCGATCAGAGTCTTGCCGCCGCGCGGCACGATGATGTCGATGTATTCGCGCATCGTGATGAGCTCGCCCACCGCGGCGCGGTCGGGCGTCGGCACGAGCTGCACCGCGGCTTCGGGCAGCCGGGCGCTCTTCAGGGCCGCGCGCACGCATTGGGCGATGGCGCGATTCGACTCGAGCGCCTCTGAGCCGCCGCGCAGGATGCACGCATTACCGGCCTTGAGGCAGAGCGCCGCCGCGTCCGCAGTGACGTTCGGGCGTGACTCATAAATAATGCCGATGACCCCGATCGGTACGCGCATGCGCGCGACCTCGATGCCGGTCGGGCGCTTCACGCGCTCGGAGATGGCGCCCACCGGATCGGCAAGCGCCGCCACCTGCTCCACGCCGTCGGCCATCTGCTCGACTAGAGCGCTGGTCAGCGTGAGCCGGTCCACGAACGCGGCGTCGTTGCCTTCGCGTTCGGCTTTTTTTACGTCGGCGGCATTAGCGCGCAAAATCTCGGTGCTTCTTGAGCGGATGCCAGAGGCAATGCCGACCAGCGCGCGGTTCTTTGTCAGGGTGTCGGCGCGCGCGAGCTCGCGCGCGGCGGCCCGCGCCGCGCGACCCATCTCGAGCATCAGTCCCTGCAGCTCGGCCTCGGCATGTTTGTTGCGCTCCATGCAGCCATTGTAATGGTTCAGCACGTTGCCATCGTCGGGGCAGGACTCGCCGGCCTCGCGTGCGGCGTAGCGCTCACCGACGCGGGGCTGCGCGTCACGCTCATCGAGCGGGAAGAGCGCCTCGGCGGGCGCGCGCGCAGCTGGACCGACGCGACAAGCGGCGATGTCATCGATCTCGGCCCGCACGTGCTGCACAGCGAGTACCGCAACATGCTCGGATTTCTCGAACGCCTCGGTACGCGCGATCTCATCCACTGGCAGCCAGACAACCTCATCACGCTGGTCGACGGCGAACGGGTCGTGCGGCTGCGCCATTCGCCGCTGCCGCCGCCCTTGAGCCTGCTACCCGATCTCGTGCGCGGCTCCCGCCTGCCGTTACGCGACCTCGCATCGAACAACCGCGTGACGTGGCGCGCGCTGCGCTTCCGTGAAGACGATGTGCCGGAGCTCGATCAATTCGGTGCCCTCGACTATCTGCGCGCCCTCGGCGTCAGCCAGCCGATGATCGAATGGTTCTGGGCGTTCGCCTCGCTCTCGGTGATGAACGTGCCGCTCGAGCGCTGCTCGGCCGCGGCGCTGCTGCGCGTGCATTCGCAGCTCATCGGCCACCGCGGGCTGCATTTCGGCTTTCCGGCGGTGGGGCTCGCCGAGCTTTTCGCGCCGCAAGCCGCACGCGTGATCGACCGGGTGGTGCTCCGCGCCGAGGTCGTCGCGATCGAAAAGGGGGTTGTGCTCGCCGACGGCACGCATATCGCCGCCGACCACGTCGTCAGCACGTTGCCGCCGCAGCATGAGATCGAACCGAGCCCGTATGTAAGCGTGTATCTCTGGTTCGACCGCAAGCTCACCCGGGAGCGCTTCTGGGCGCTGCTCGGCGCCGAGAAGCGCCTCAACACCGATTTCTACGATCTCTCCAACATCCGGCGCGGCTGGGGCGAACGGCCGTCGATCGTGGCATCGAATATCATCTACAGCCATCGCGCGCATCGCATGTCGAACGAGGATATCGTGGCGGCGACGCAGCGGGAGATCGCGCAGTTCGCGCCGCAAGCCGCGTACGCGCGCGTGACGCACGCGGTGATTAATCGAATCCCTATGGTGATTCCTTGCCCCGTGCCCGGAAGCGAGAGCGCGAGGCCGGCGCCCTCCGCGACGCTCGCCGGGGACTGGACCAATACGGCACTCCCATCCTCGATGGAAAGCGCCGTGCGCTCGGGACTGATGGCGGCCGAGCATGTGCTGCGTCTTGCCGGGCGCCCGCGCGAGCTTGCGCTGCCGATGCGGCCTAGCGATGGCCTGGCGGGGCTGGTGCAGAAGCTGCCGCGTGCAGTTCCAGGCCGAGCTTGGCGAACTCCTCCCACGGCTCGCCCACGCGCACGCCCTTGATCGTGCGGTCGATCTCGGCGGCGCGATCGATCGCTTTTGCCAACGCTTTCGGCGGGTAGCGCTTCGCCTTGTCGACGATCATCTGCGTGGGCTTGTTGGCGTAGCCGCCGTACGCAAGGACGAAGAGGACGTTCGAGATCGTGAAGAGAAGGTGAGTGGTGGCTTCGCCTTCTCCGCGTAGTCCGTCGAGGATGCGGATATAACGTGCGCTCTCGCCCGAGGCGAGGGCTTCAGCGGCGGCGAAGGTATCGAAGCGCGCGACATCTGCGACCGCGTCGCGCACTACGTCGACCGAAAGCTGTCCCTCCGGCGCGAGGAGAGCGAGCTTCTGGAGCTCCTGGTGCGCCGCGAGCAGGTTGCCTTCAACGCGCTCGGCCAGGTACTCGAGCGCCTCGGGCGAGGCGCTCTGCTTCTGCCGGTTCAACCTTTGCGAAAGCCACGCGGGCAGCGCGCTACGCGGGACGGGCTGCACCTCGACGATCACACCGACCTTGTTGAGAGCGAGGAACCACGGCGCCTCCCACCAGCCGCCGCCTTCGGGGCGCGGCATGGTAAGAAGGAGCAGCGCTTCCGGGCTCGGCTGCTCGCACCATCGCACGACCGCGTCGGAGACCTGGGCGCTCGGCTTGCCGCTTGGCAGACGCAACTCGACGATCTTCCGGCCGCCGAACAACGAAAGGCTCGCGCCGGCATGCGCGAGCTCGCTCCAGTCGAACGAGCGCCCCGGCTCGTAGACCTCGCGCTCGGCGAAGCCTTGCTTGCGCGCGGCGACTCGCACGGCATCGGCGGCTTCAAGCACCAGCAGCGGCTCATCGCCCAGGATGGCGTAAACGGGCAGGAGGGGTCTAGCGAGCTGCGCGGGAAGCTGCTCGCTCGCGCGAAGACGCATTACTCGACGCGCGGGGCGGGCGGCTTGGCGGAGGCGAGCCGGCGTAGGATCTGCTGCACCATGTCGGTCCGCATGTCGCGGAAGAGCAGCTGCTCCTCCTGCTCCTTCGCAAGGATCTCGGCATCGCTGTAGGTCATGTCCCGCGTGAGCTGAATGACGCTCGCCGGTACAAACTCGCCTCCCTTGCCGTCGTGCACGCGGAAGCCGACGCGGTAACGCAGCTGGAACTCGCGCACGCGTCCTGCGCTCGTTAGCGAAAGAATCTCCCTCGAGCGCGCCTCCTCGGTCACCTGCAGTAGCGCCTGCGCAGCTTTCGGATCGTCGACCACGCGCGCGCGCGTGCCGGCCTCGATATTGCGCTTGAGATCCAGCGCGATGCCGGCCGTCGCACCGGGCACGTGGATGGTCTCGAAAGGCACGTCCGCCGTGCCGCGCAGCCGAAAGCCGCAGCCAGCCAAAAGCAAGAGAAGGAGAAGCGCTCTTCTAG
>JAICPQ010000035.1 GCA_025929745.1 Burkholderiales bacterium
CGCCCTTCGGCGCCGGCTTGGCGGTTTGGAAACGCTGGAACGCTTCCTCGATCTCGGGCTTGGTCCATTGCGGCATCCCGCCGTGCGCGGCCTTGGCGTCGGCTTTTGCGCGCGTCCCGGCCGGCTTGACCTTGGCGGCCTTGCCCTTCTTGGCGGCCTTGAGCGCCTTGGTCGTTTTTCGGGCCATGTTTCCGTATAGTGAGCGCCATGAACGCCGACAACGACCCGATTTCCGAGCCCACGATTTTTTCCGCGTCTTTTTAATGCGCGACTTGCGCCTTTGACATGTGCCAGTAGCTTTCGACCCGCCTTCTGAATTCGTCTACGTAGCGCCATCCGCCAAAGTCGAATTTCATCGATGGTGCGACGCCCGCGGCCGCTGAAATTGTTTTCCTTAGTGCGGCACCTTAGAGTGCACCAGCTCGCGTCGCCGAGACCGCCGGCGAGCGTATCTATCGCGTGCCGCTTTCGAGATTGATAACCACGGCGCTGGTCGCGGTTGCCCCGAAATCGAGCGTGTCGGTTCCGCTTCCGCCGTCGATGAAGTCGTTGCCGTATGTTCCGCTGGCGGAAGCCGAAGAGGAAATTCGCGGCCCCAACTCCCCGTGATCATGTCGTTGAATGCGCTGCCGTTCGCGTTCTCGATCGACACCGGACGGAGTGAAACGGTAAGACGGTGATTCTTATGCTAGGTGCTTGATAAGGAAGGGCGATTATTGCGTCTTTCTCGCCCTCCTAAGGGACAGGTCGCACGTTCGATTCGTGTCCGGGGTGCCAGGCCTTTCAGGCTATCTGAGAGGTGTGCCTAGCGATAAGCCCGAGAAGCGTAGCCGGATCGATCGGCTTCGTCAGCACGTGGTCGAAGCCGCTCATTTCCGAAAGGACTTTGTCTACGCCCCTGGTGTAATGGCCGCTCACCGCAATGAGTAACAGCCGCAGGTTCGTGACTCGTCGGCGCAGCTCGCTCGCCGCCTCCCAGCCGCTTCTTTCCGGCATCTTGATGTCCATGATCACGACATCCGGATCGAATTCCAGAACCTCTGAAAGGATGCTGTGAGCGTTGTAGACCCCTCTGGTCTCGTACCCCTCGGTCTCGAGAAGAAGGAGCACGGACTTCACCTGATCAGGGTTGTCGTCGACAACAAGGACACGCAGGCGACGCGGCATGGCGGCTATTCATTCCACGTTTTACGCTCTTCGTCTATCGTGCCACGTCTTTATCTAGAAATCCGCGGCGCCTTCGGTCGCGGCCCTCTTTTGCATCCGCCGGTGCTGCCAGACCGACAGTACGATGGATCCGACGGCCATGGCGAGGAGCAGCGCCGAGATCGGCCGGGTGACGAACAGCCACAAGTCGGAATCGGTCATCAGCGAGCGCACGAGGTTGATCTCGATCTGGTCGCCGAGGATCACGCCGAGGATGAACGGCGCGAGCGGGAAGCCGAACTTGACCATCAGGTAGCCGAAGACGCCGCTTGCGAGGAGCACATAGACGGTCGCCATGGCGTTGCCGAGCGCATAAGCACCGACGACGCAGAGCACGAGGACCACGGGAAAGAGGATCGATTTCGGCACGGTGACGATCCGGAGCACCCAGCGCACGCCAAGGAAAAGCAGGATGAGGACGAGCGGGTGCGCGAGGATGTAGGCGGCGAACATGCCGTAGGCGAGCGGCGCGTTCTGCGAGATGAAGAGCGGGCCGGACTGGATGCCGTGGATGGTGAGCGCGCCGAGCATCACCGCGGTGACCGCGTCGCCCGGAATGCCGAACGCCATGATGGTGACGAGCGAACCCGCGACGTTGGCGTTGTTCGACGCTTCCGAGGCGATGATGCCCTCGGGAATGCCGGTGCCGAATTTTTCCGGGCGCTTGGAGAACTTCTTCGCCTGGTCGTAGGCGAGCATGTTGGCCGCGCTGCCGCCGATCGCGGGGAGCACGCCGATCACCAGGCCGATGAACGTGGACCACAGAAGCAGGAAAGGGCGCGCGAGGATTTCAGCCAGCACTTTGGCGTGGCTCACCACCAGGTTGACCGCGGTGTTCACGGCTTCCGGCGTTCGTGAGAAGCGTTCCACGTCGCTCATGATCTGCGCGAACGCGAACACGCCGATCAGCACGGGCAGAAACGGAATGCCGCCCTCCAGCCAGCCAATACCGAGCGTAAGGCGCGGCTGACCCATCACCGGGTCGTTGCCGAGGATCGTGACCACGCAGCCGAGCGCGCCGGAGAGCAGGCCCTTCAAGAGCGAGCTCTCCACGAGCCCTGCGACCATCGACAGCGCGAGCACGAAAAGCGCGAAGTACTCCCACGGGCCGAACTGCAGCGCGAGCTGCGCGAGCGGCCCGGTCGCCGCGACGAGGACGATGGCCCCGAGCAGTCCGCCGAAGATCGAGGCCCAGATCCCGATCCAGAGCGCCCTGCCCGGCTCGCCTTTGCGCGCCATCGGGAAGCCGTCAAAGGTCGTCGCCACCGCCGAGGGCTTGCCCGGGATGCCGAGCAGGCACGAGGTGATGAGGCCGCCGGTCTCGCCGCCGACGTAGACGCCGATCATGCATGCGAGCCCTTGCAGCGGCTCGAGGCCGAAGGTGAACGGCAGGACCACGATCACGGTCATGGTGATCGTGATCCCCGGCAGCGCGCCGCCGACCACGCCGACCAGCGTGCCGACGAAAAGCGGCACAAGGTACTTAACCTGCATCATGTCCGCGAGGCCGGCGCCGAGGAGCTCGAACATCAGAAGTTCGTCCAGCGCCCGCGCGGCAGGAGCACGGTCAGGTAGCGCTCGAAGGCGTAGTACACGACGATGGTGGTGATCAGCGCGACGGCGAGCACACGCAGCCAGCCCTTTCCCCTTTCCGGCCGGTCGAGGAGCGCGTTCGTCGCGGCGATATAGAAGAAGGTGGAGATGCGAAAACCGACGTAGGGAAGCGCGCCCACGTAGAGCCCGAACACGGCGAACATCTCGAGCACGAGGACATAGTTAAGCCGCTCGCGCGGCGGGCTCGGCTTGGGGTGCAGCGCGTCCCAAAGCAGGAGCGCCAGCGCAAAGGCGGCGGTGACGCCGAGCACGATGCGCGGGTAGTAGCCCGGCCCGATCGGAACGAGCGGATTGTCCTTGAGGCCGAGCGTGAGCCAGAAAAGAAAAAGGCTCGCCGCAGCCACGGCGAGCCCCGCCCAGCCGTCTTTCGACAGCTTCAACGTTTGAGTAGACCCAGGTCTTTTGCGAGGTTGCGGTTGAGGTCGTCGTTCTGCTTGAGCCAGCTTGCGTAAGCGTTGCGGTCCATGTAGCGCACGTCGGTGCCCTGCAGCTTCATGGCCTGCGCGAACTCGGGCTCCTTCGCGGCCGCCGCGCAGCTCGAGCCGAGCTTGCCGATCACTTCGGCCGGCGTGCCTTTCGGCACCATGATGCCGCGGTTCACGTCGTAGACCACGTTGACGCCCAGCTCCTTCAGCGTGGGCACGCTCGGCATCTCGGGGTGGCGCTTCTCGGTGGCGATGGCGAGGAACTTGAGTTGGCCAGCCTCGACCTTGCCCTTCTGCGTGAGGTTGGAGTCGGTGAGGTCGACGTGGCCGCCGAGGATCGCGTTCATGCGCGGCGCGAGGCCCTCGTAGGAAACGTATTTGAACTTCGCCCCGGTTGCTTTCTCGATGAGCGCCGGGAAGAAGTGGCTGGTCGAGGCGAGCGTCGCGCCGACCGTGATCTGGCCGGGGCGCTTTTTCGCGTCGTCGAGGAGCTCCTTCAGTGTCTTCCACGGCGTTTTGGGGCTGGCCGTCAGCACCGAGGGGGTCGATGAGATGAGGCAGATCGGTTCGAAATCCGCGTATTGCACGTCGGCGACACCCGCCCAGTACGTCGAATGGATGTAGTCGTGCACCGCGTACAGCGTGTAACCGTCAGCCGGCGCGTCTTTCGCTTCTTTCGCTCCGCGCGTGCCCGATGCTCCGCCCACATTCGCGATGACGACGGTCTGGCCCAGATGCTTCTGCCACACCTGCGCGAACGGGCGGAAGATGTTGTCGGTGTCGCCGCCGGCGGCCCAGGGCACGATGAGCCGCACCGGCCGTTCCGGGTACGCGGCGTGCGCGGTGAATGAGGCCGCGGCGAGCGCCGCCGTCAAGAGCCATTTCTTCATGCGTTCCTCCTCCAAAGGTGCCGCAATGATACGTCGAAGCAGCCCTTATTTGAACGACCGAACCCAGCGGCGATCGATGCGGTCCTTCCACCACCAGAGCGAAAATCCCTGCGCGCCCCAGTCGCCGCGCTCCGCGATTGCATAGCGAGCGCCGCACGTGACGAGCGCGAGCGCTTTCTCCTGCGGCACGTAGAACTCGGGCGCGGCGTCGCTCACGATGCGCCGCAGGTTGTCGGCCAGGGTCTCACCGTGGCGCACCGCGTACACGCCGGATTTCGGATGCGGCGTCTCGCGCAGCGTCGCGCAGTCGCCGACCGCGAAGACTTCGGGATGCGAAACGCTTTGCAGCGTCGCGCCGACCAGCGCGAAGCCGCGCTCGTCGGTGGCGAGCCCGGAGGAGCGCAGCCAGGGCATCGCCGTCGCCCCGGTCGCGAGCAGCGCGAGCTCGAAATCCTGCCGCGCGCTCCCGGAGACCACGACGAAGCCGGGCTCGATCGCGGTCACCGCCATTCCGGGCCGGTAGTCCACCTCGCGTTTGCCCAGCTGTTTGGCCACGCGCGGCGAGAGCACCGGATTCTCGGCGTAAAGCGTGACCTGCGCGCCGCGATAGCGCAGCGCCATCGCGATTTCCGCGCCGGCCACGCCGCCGCCCACGACCGCGATGCGCTCGGCCATACGCAGGCGGGCGAGGAACTCCTCGTACGGTTTAACCGCCAGCGCGAGCTGCGCGCCGCGGAAGCCGCGCGCGATCTGTGAGCCGACGTTGAGCGATGCCATGTCGTAGGCAAAGCTTTTACCTCCTTTCGTGAGCACCATGCGCTGCTTGAGATCCAGCCGCTCGACCAGCCCCTGCTCGAGCTCCACGTAGGCTCGCTCGGCGAGCGCGGCGACGTCGACCTCCGCATCGGCGCGCCGGTAATGGCCGGCAAGGATGCCCGGCAACATCCCGGAGTAGACCTGTTTCGCATGCGGCGTCACGAGCGTGATGCGCGCGCGGTGAAGCGGCTCCTGCACGAGGCTGCGCAAGACCACCAGGTGCGCGTGGCCCGCACCGAGAAGCAGAATGCGCTTCACGCCTCGGACAGCTTGGAGGGTGCCTTCCCTTGTTCGAGCTTGCGCAGCTCCTTGCGCTGGACCTTACCGGTCGTCGTCATGGGCAGCGCATCGAGGAATTCGATCTCGCGCGGGTACTCGTAGGGCGCGAGGCGGCCGCGCACGTGGTTCTGGATGTCCTCGACGAGCTTCTCACCGGGCCGGATGCCGGGTTGCAGAACTACGAAGGCCTTGACGATGGCGCCGCGCGTGGCGTCGGGCTTGCCGATTACCGCGGCGTTCAGCACCGACGGGTGCTTGACGAGACAGCTTTCGATCTCTGCCGGGCCGATGCGGTAGCCCGAGCTCTTGATCACGTCGTCGGAGCGCCCCTGGTACCAGAGATAGCCGTCCTCGTCGCGCTTTGCCTGGTCCCCGGTGCAGCCCCAGTCACCAATGAACTTCTCGCGCGTCGCGCTTTCGTTCTTCCAGTACTCGAGGAAGAACACCGGATCGCGCTGCCCGTTGAAGAACCGGTTCACCGCGACTTCACCGAGCTCGCCCGGCGCCAATTCCTTGCCCTGCTCGTCAATCACGGCGACGCGGTGGCCGGGATACGGCCGCCCGATCGAACCCGGTTTAGCCGGCCAGGCGCTCTGGCAGTTGCCCACCACGTAGTTGATCTCGGTCTGGCCGAACATCTCATTGATGGTGACGCCGAGCTCCTCCCTTGCCCATTCAAACACCGTCACGCCGACCGATTCGCCCGCGCTCATGACCGAGCGCAAGCCCAGGTCGAACTTTGCCCTCGGCGAGGGCACCGCCTTCATCATGAGCTTGAGCGCCGTCGGGAAGAGAAAGGAATTGCGCACGCCGTACTTCTCGAGAAGGTAGTACGCCTTTTCGGGGTCGAAGCGGCCGCGGTAGCCGAGGATCGGGATGCCGAACATCCACGCAGGCAGCAGCGCGTCCATGAGCCCGCCGGTCCAGGCCCAGTCGGCCGGCGACCAGAACATGTCTCCCGGCTTCGGAAAAAAGTCGTGCGAATGCACGAAACCCGGCACGTTTCCGATCAGCACGCGATGCGCCTTGAGCGCGCCCTTCGGTGGGCCGGTCGTGCCGCTCGTATATATGATGAGCGCCGGATCGTCCGCCGCGGTGTCCACGGGGGAAAAACGCGACGCCGCTTTGGCGACCAGGTCCTCCCAGGGCTGAACATTGCGCTCGCGCGCACCGCCCACGCCGATCACGTGACGCAGATGCGTGAGCCGATCGCGGATCGCCCAGAGGTTCGCGATCGTGCTCGGCTCGACCATCGCGATCGACGCTTCGGCGTGCTCCATGCGGTACTCGAGCGCTTCGGGCCCGAAGAGATGCGAAAGCGGAAGCGCAACCGCGCCCATCTGGAACACCGCCATATACGCGATCGCCGTTTCCGGGCGTTGTGGAAGGATGATGGCGACGCGGTCGCCGCGGTTTACGCCGAGCGCGGCAAGCGCATTGGAAAGCCGGTTCGCCGCCTGCTGGATATCCCAGAACGAGTACGCCGCCATCGCGCCGGACTCGTCTTCCCAGTAGAGCGCGAAGCGCGTGCGGTCCCCCGCCCAGCTCCCACAGCACGCGCGCGCGATGTTGTAGCGCGCGGGCACCTCCCAACGATAGCTCCGATAGAGATCCTCGTAGCGGTCGGGCATGCGGAGATTCTATACTCCGGCGCATGGCGGCCGAGGCCTTCGTCTTCGACGCGTACGGCACGCTCTACGATGTGCACTCGGTGGCCGCGCGCTGCGAATCGTACTGGCCGGGAAAAGGCGCGTCGGTCTCCCAGCTCTGGCGCGCGAAGCAACTCGAGTACACGTGGCAGCGCAGCCTCATGCGCCGCTACGAGCCGTTCTCCAGCGTGACACGCGCCGCGCTTTCGTATGCCTGCGCGGCGCTCAGACTGGAGCTCGAAGGAGCGCAGGTCGATGCATTGATGGAGGAGTACACCCGGCTCGCGCTGTACCCGGAGGCGCGAGCAGCGCTTTCGCGGCTAAGGGGAAAGAAGGCGATCCTGTCCAACGGCTCGCCCGACATGCTGCTTCCGCTCGTTGAAAACTCGGCGCTGCCTTTCGACGCGGTGATGAGCGTCGACGAGGTGAAAGTCTTCAAGCCCGCGCCGGAGGTATACGAGCTCGCCGTGCACCGCCTGAGAACCGAGGCCATCGCCTTCGTCTCCGCCAATTGCTGGGACGCGCTCGGCGCAAAGTCCTACGGGTTTACCGTCTACTGGATAAATCGCGCGCGGGCACCAATCGACCGCCTGGGATTCGAACCTGACGCTGTGCTGACGTCGCTCGATGAAGTTCTGCAGTAATTGCGCGGCTGCGGTGGTGAAGCGCGTGCCGCCTGGCGACACTCTGCCGCGCTGGGTCTGCGATAACTGCGGCGAGATCCACTACCAGAACCCCAAACTCGTCGTCGGCTCGATCCCCGAACACGACGGCAAAGTGCTGCTCTGCCGCCGCGCCATCGAGCCGCGCTACGGCTACTGGACGCTGCCCGCGGGATTCATGGAGAACGACGAAACCGCGGCCGAGGCGGCGCTGCGCGAGACGCT
Source organism: Burkholderiales bacterium (assembly GCA_025929745.1). Taxonomy (GTDB): domain Bacteria; phylum Pseudomonadota; class Gammaproteobacteria; order Burkholderiales; family SG8-39; genus SCGC-AG-212-J23. The sequence continues at coordinate 7,767 of JAICPQ010000035.1, forward strand.
CGAGGAAGCCGGCACGCGCGTGGAGCTCGGTGCGCCGTTCACCATAATTTCGGTGCCGCATGTGAACCAGGTGCATCTCTTCTACCGGGCTCGCGTGCTGGGACTCGAATTCAAGCCCGGCGAGGAAAGCCTCGAGGTCGCGCTTTGGGACGAGCGCCAGATTCCCTGGAAGGAAATCGCCTTCCGCACCGTCGGGCTCACGCTCAAGCACTGGTTCGCCGACCGCGGCCGCGGCGCTTTCGGGTTCCATGCAGAGGACCTAAAATAAATCGCAACAACAGGGGGAGGTCCCAGATGAAAAAAGTTCTGCCGTGGCTGCTCGTGATCGCCGCGCCTGCCGTTCTCGCCCAGGCGCCGGCGACGCCGAAAATCGACAACGCCAACACCGCCTGGATGCTCGTCTCTGCGGCGCTCGTGCTCTTCATGACGCTGCCGGGGCTCGCGCTGTTCTACGCCGGTCTGGTGCGCGCGAAGAACGTGCTCTCGGTCCTCATGCAGTGCTTCGCCATCACCTGCGTAGTGACGCTCGCCTGGTTCGCCGTCGGCTACAGCATCGCCTTCGGCGACGCGAACGCGTGGTGGGGCGGGGTCGGCAGGGCGTTCTTTTCCGGAATGCAGGTCGCGACGGTAAAGGGCACCATCCCGGAGACGCTGTTCGCGATGTACCAGCTCACCTTCGCCATCATCACCCCGGCGCTCGTCATCGGCGCGTACGCCGAACGGGTGCGCTTCGGCGCAATGCTGCTTTTCAGCGTGCTGTGGCTTCTCATCGTGTATTGCCCGCTCGCGCATTGGGTATGGGGCGACGGCTGGCTGCAAAAGCGCGGCGTCATGGATTTCGCCGGCGGGCTGGTGGTCCATCTCAACGCCGGCGTCGCCGCGCTCGTGTGTGCGCTCGTTCTCGGCCGGCGCCGCGGCTTCCCGGAAACGCAGATGGCGCCGCACAACATGACCATGTGCGCCACCGGCGCGGGGATGCTCTGGGTCGGCTGGTTCGGCTTCAACGCGGGCAGCGCCCTCGCCGCCGACGGCTCGGCCGCCATGGCGATGCTGGTCACTCACATCGCCGCGGCCACCGGAGCGTTCGTCTGGATGCTCTGCGAGTGGGTGCGCTACGGCAAACCCTCGGCGCTCGGCATCGTCACGGGGATGGTCGCGGGTCTGGGCACGATTACCCCCGCCTCCGGCTTCGTCGGGCCGATCGGCGCGCTCGTCATTGGCGCGGCGGCGGGCCTCGTCTGCTTCTTCGCCACCAACTACATGAAGCGCGCCCTCAACATCGACGACTCGCTCGACGTCTTCCCCGTGCACGGGGTGGGCGGTCTCATGGGCACGCTGCTGACGGGGATCTTCGTATCGAGCGCCTTCAACGGCATCGGGTACCCGGAAAAGGTGACGATGGGCGAGCAGTTCGTGACCCAGCTCGTCGGCGTCGTCGCCACCGCGGTCTGGTCCGGTGCGCTCACCTGGATCCTGCTCAAGCTTGTCGACGCGATCGCGGGTATGCGCGTTGCTGCTGATGAGGAAACCGAGGGACTGGACACCGTGCTGCACAACGAGAAGGGCTACAACCTGTAAGGCATGGAGCGGCGTGGCTTCATCAAATTCTGCGCAGCATCGGTCGCCGCCCTCAAAGCGGGCGAGGTCGCGGCCGATGCGCGCGTGCAGCCGTACGCGCGCGCAAAGCTTGTGGACGAGAAAGGCGCGCCGCTGCGCGCCGGGGCAATCGCGGCGGACCGCAACTTCATCTTCCACTATCCGTACGCCGCGACCCCCTGTTTTCTCCTGAACCTCGGTAAGCCGGTCCGGCCGGCGCGGCTGAAGACGCACTCCGGCGAGGCCTACGAGTGGAAAGGCGGCGTCGGCGCGCAGCGCTCGATCGTCGCTTACTCGGCGATCTGCGCCCACCGCCTGTCGTATCCCACGAAGGACATCAGCTTCATCAGCTACCGTACGGAAAGAAGCGCGCGCAACCGCATCGCCAACGTCATCCACTGCTGCTCCGAGCACAGCCAGTACGACCCGGCGGAAGGCGCGCGCGTCGTCGCTGGCCCCGCGCCGCAGCCCCTCGCGGCGATCGTGCTCGAATGGAGCCAGGCCACCGACGAAATCGAGGCGGTCGGCACGCTGGGCGGCGAGATGTTCCGCGAGTTCTTTGAGAAGTTCGGCTTCAAGCTCGAGATTGAGCACGGCGCGCCGCGCGCGACGGTGGGCGGCACCTGCGTGGTGCAGGAGCTCGACAATTACTGCAAACAACAGGTGAAGTGCTAGCCTGGCTTCAGGGCAAGGACCCCTTCCCGCCGATCGAGCGGGCTCTCAAAAACCCGAACGGCCTGCTCGCCGCGGGCGGCGCGCTGACCGTCGAGCGCCTGCTCGAGGCCTACCGGCACGGCGTCTTCCCCTGGTACTCGGGTAGCGAGCCGATCCTGTGGTGGTCGCCCGACCCGCGCATGGTGCTCTACTGCGACGAGCTGAAGGTGTCCCGGTCGCTCGCGAAGAACATCCGCAACAGGGGCTACGAGGTGCGCGTGGACAGCGCCTTTGCCGCGGTGCTCGACGGTTGCGCCGAACGGCCGCAGACCTGGCTCGGACCGGACATGAAAAAGGCCTATGTGCGCCTGCACCGGGCCGGCCACGCCCATTCTTTCGAGACCTGGCGCGACGGCGAGATGGTCGGCGGACTCTACGGCGTTGCCATCGGGCGCATGTTCTACGGCGAGTCCATGTTCTCGCGCGCGACCGACGCTTCCAAGGTGGCGCTTGTTTCGCTGGTCGCGGAACTCCGCGCGCGGCGCTTCCCTCTCATCGACTGCCAGATGCACACGCCGCTCCTCGCCTCGCTCGGCGCCCGGGAGATCCCGCGGCGCGCCTTCCTGCGCGAATTGACGGCGCTGGTACACTACCCGCAGCAGCCGGGAAAGTGGAATGTCAAGACTTAACGACCTGCCGCACGCAGTACTGCAGTTCTATGTGACGGCGCCCTATCCGTGCAGCTACCTGCCCGACCGCATGGCGCGCTCGCAGGTGGCGACGCCAAGCCATCTCATCAACACCGAGCTCTACGGCGATCTGGTGAAAGCCGGCTTCCGTCGCAGCGGGATTTTCACCTACCGGCCGCATTGCGACGCGTGCCGCGCCTGCGTTCCGGTGCGCATTCCCGTGGGCCAGTTCAACACCAACCGGTCGCAGCGGCGCGCGTGGAAGCAGCACTACGCGCTGACCGCGCACCCGCAGCCGCTCAAGTTTCGCCTCGAGCATTACGCGCTGTACCTGCGCTACCAGTCCAAGCGCCATTCCGGCGGCGGCATGGACAACGACAGCCGCGACCAGTATTCGCACTTCCTGCTGCAGAGCCGCGTCGATACGCGCCTCATCGAATTCCGCGACGCGGGCCAGCTCGTCATGGTGTCGATCGTCGACTACCTGCCCGACGGCCTGTCCTCGGTTTATACGTTCTACGAGCCCGACCGCCGCAACGCGAGCTTTGGCACGTACAACGTACTCTGGCAGATCGAGCAATGCCGGAGCCTTGCGCTGCCCTACCTGTATCTCGGCTATTGGATTCGCGAGAGCCCGAAAATGGCCTACAAGTCCAAGTTCGAGCCGATCGAGGGCTTCGTCGGCGGCGCCTGGCGGCGCCTCGGCGCGAAGGTGTGAGCCTCTATGGGCGCGCCCGACCGCTCCTTTTCTCGCTAGACCCCGAAACCGCTCATAGGCTTGGCCTGCGCCTCGCCGGGCTTGTCCCCCGCGCAACCTTTCGCGCCCCGGTCAAGGCTCTGGGCCTGGAGTTTCCGAACCCCGTGGGCCTGGCGGCGGGTCTGGACAAAGACGCCGCGCACATCGATGCGCTCGCGCGCCTGGGCTTCGGCTTCATCGAGGTGGGCACCGTTACGCCGCAGGCGCAACCTGGAAACCCGAAGCCGCGGCTCTTTCGCCTACCCCAGGCGCAAGCGCTCATCAACCGCTTCGGCTTCAACAACGTCGGCGTCGACGAGTTTCTCGTCAACGTGCGGCGCACGCGCTGGCGCGGCATTCTGGGCATCAACATCGGAAAGAATGCCACCACGCCCGCTGAGCGCGCGGTCGAGGACTACGAGCACTGCCTGGCAAGGGTGTACGCCGCCGCTTCGTACATCACGATCAACATCTCCTCTCCCAACACCGCTGGCTTGCGCGCGCTGCAGGAAAAGGATTCGGTCGAGAACCTGCTCGCCCGGCTGGTTTCGCTGCGCAAGAAAATGATCGTGCAGCACGGCAAGCACGTGCCGCTTGTTCTGAAGGTGGCACCGGACCTCGACGCCGACGGCATCCGCGCAATCGCCGAGGCGGTGACGCGCCACGGTGTCGACGGTGTGATCGCCACGAATACTTCCACCTCGCGCGAGGGCGTGGAACATTTGCCCGATGCAGCACAAGCCGGCGGCCTCTCCGGCGCGCCGATCCTGAAAAGATCCACGACGGTGCTGCGCGAGCTCGCCCGCCTCCTGCCGCGCACCACGCTCATCGGCGCGGGCGGAATTCTGAGCGGAACGGATGCGCAGGAGAAATTCGCCGCGGGCGCGAGCCTGGTGCAGCTCTACACCGGCCTCATCTATCGCGGCCCCACGCTCGTCGCCGAATGCGTATCGGCATACCGCGCGAAGTAAAGGACGGGGAGCACCGCGTCGCCCTGTCCCCTGCAGGGATCAGGGGTCTATCGAACGTCGTGGTGGAGCCAGGCGCCGGGCGCGGCGTCGGCTTTTCCGACGAGGAGTACCGAAAAGCCGGCGCGGTGCTGGGCGACCCCTGGGAGTGCGATCTCGTCGTCAAGGTGAAGGAGCTGCAGGAATCGGAATACGGCAAGCCCCGGCCGGGGCAGACCCTATTCGGGTTCCAGCACTTCGGTCCGGAACCGGATTTACTTGATGCGGCGCTCGCCTCAGGCGCCACGTTCATCGCCTATGAGACCGTCGGCCAGCAGAGCAGCCTGCCGATCCTGACGCCCATGTCGGCGATCGCCGGGCGGCTCGCGGTCCAGGTCGGCGCCTGGTGCCTGCTCAAGCAGAACGGAGGCAGCGGCGTGCTGCTCCCCGGACTGGACGGCGTCGCGCCCGGCAGGGTCGCGATCCTCGGCGCCGGCAACGTCGGCGCGAACGCGCTGGCGGTCGCCCACGGCATCGGCGCCCGCGTAACGGTCTACGCTAGAAGCGAGCGCCGTTTCCCCGCGCTCAAGGCGCGGTACCCCGGCGCCGATTTCCGGATCGGCCCGCCGTCGGTCGAGGATGCCGATCTCATCGTCGCCGGTGTGCTCACGCCGGGCCAGATGTCGCCGAAGCTGCTTTCCCGCGAGATGCTGCGCGCGATGCGCCCCGGTTCGGCGCTCGTCGACGTCGGCATCGACCAGGGCGGTATAGCCGAGACCTCTCGACCGACGTCGCACAGCGCCCCCACCTATATCGAAGAAGGCGTGGTGCACTACTGCGTGCCGAACATGCCGGCAGCGTGCGCGCGAACCGCCAGCCTCGCGCTCGAGGCGGCGGTGCTGCCCTTCGTGCGCAGGATCGTCCAGGGCGATTCCGACCCCGAACTCGGGACGGGTATTCAGGTGAAAGCCGGGAAAGTGACGCACGAGCAGCTCGCCCGCGACACCGGGCGTGCATACTCGCCGCTATGAAAAGAGCCGCGGTCGCCCTGATCGACGAAAGCCGCTGCATCGGCTGTACGCTGTGCATCGACGCCTGCCCGGTGGACGCGATCGTTGGCGCATCGCAGCTCATGCATACGGTGGTCGAGCCCTGGTGCATCGGCTGCGAGTTGTGCGTGGCGCCCTGCCCGATCGATTGCATCCGCATGGTGCCGGCCAAGGGTGAGTGGAACGCTACCCTCAAGCGCGCCGCCGGCGGCCGCGGCCGCGCACGCGCGAAACGGCTGGGGGTACCGCCAGCGCCAGCGGCTCCCATTGATCGGAAGGCCGTCCTGGCGGCGGCCCTGGCGCGCAAGAAGACCTGATGCTGGGCACGCAGGGCCTTCGCGCCGGCGTAGCCGCGGCGCTCGGCGTCGGCGCCGGCATCCTCGTGCACATCAGCGCGGCCGCAGTGGGCCTCTCCGCACTGTTCGCGGCTTCGGCCACCGCTTTCACGGTTTTGAAGCTGGCGGGCGCGGCGGCGGGCTTTTCAAGCCGCGCCTTGCGGGCCAATCCGCGCGCGCCGGCCGCGCGTCTCAACGCCGCGCTCCAGCGCCCGCGCGGCGCCGCCATGTCGATGCAGTCCACCGGGCACGCGGGCGGGCAGAGCGCGCAGCCGATGCACCAGGGCTCGACCACCGTATGCATGAGGCCCTGGGCGCCGACGATCGCGTCCACCGGACACGCTTCGATGCAGCG
>JAICPQ010000165.1 GCA_025929745.1 Burkholderiales bacterium
AAGGCCGCCAACATCAAAATGGAATAGCGCTCACGCGAGGTTCTTTTTGAAGAAGGCGATCGTGCGCTCCCATGAGAGCTTAGCCGCCGCGTCGGCGTAACGCGGCGTCGAGTTGTTGTGGAAGCCATGCTGCGTGCCCGGATACATATGGATCTCGTGGCGCACGCCTGCCTTCTTCAGCTCTTCCTGATAGGTCGGGTACATCTCGTTGATGCGCGGGTCCTGCTCCGCGAGGTGGACGAGAAGAGGCGCCTTGATCTTCGGAACGGAGGCGGTGTCCGCGGCGGCGCCGTAATAAGGCACGCCGGCCTGAAGGTCTGAACCCATCGCGGCGGCGAGGAAGTTCGTGGTCCCGCCGCCCCAGCAGAAGCCGGTGGCGCCGAGCTTCTTCGTCGAGAGCTCGTGGTTCTTGAGCCAGCGCGCGCCGTTCAGCATGTCCTGGCGCAGCTTCGCCTGGTCGAGCTTCGCCTGCAACGCGCGGCCGTCGTCGTCGTTGCCCGGATAACCGCCGAGGGGCGTTAGCCCGTCGGGCGCGAGCGCAAGGAAACCGTCCACGGCGGCGCGACGCGCGACGTCCTCGATGTAAGGATTGAGGCCGCGGTTTTCGTGAATCACGAGAATCGCCGGCCACGGTCCGTTGCCGGCCGGCTGCACTAAGTAGCCCCGGATCTTGTCGCCATTGCCTCCCGGAGAGGGGTAAGTCACATAGCTCGCCTTGATGCGCGAGTCGGTAAATGAAATGGTCTGCGCGCGTGCGTAATTCGGCATCAGACCGTACGCCATGGCGAGCGCTCCGGCCCCGAGCGCGCCGGCGCGCCTCACGAATTCCCGGCGGTCGATGCGGCCGTGACAGTACTCGTCGTACAGATTGAAAACCTTCTGGTCGATTTCCGGCTGAGTGATGGCGGTCATTGGTTCTCCATGCTGAGCTGGAAGAGGCTAGCCCGTCTCCGGTAAACGCGGCCAAAGCAGGTGGAATTCCGGTTCAGGACCAACATGAATTCGCCCGCGCATGCTATTGTTCTGCTTTAGAAATTCGAAAGCCGAAACTGGCGTCATGGGTGGTCCTCCGGCGGGTCTCGCCGCGTTCTATTGGCACTTCGTGCGCCAGACGAAAGGGTGGTATGCGGCGATGTTCGCCGCAAGCCTCGCTGTCGCTGCGCTCGATACCGTGATACCCCTCTTCATCGGGCGCCTGGTGTCGCTCATGGAGGCAGTCGACCGCATGGCGGCGCTGCGCGAGCAGTGGCCGATGCTCGTCGGCATGATCGCCCTCGTCCTCGTGGTGCGGCCGCTCGTGCTGCTGGCCGATATTGCGATCCGGCACATGGTTCTCATCCCCGGCGCGACCTCGCTCATCCGCTGGCAGAGCCACTGGCATGTGATCCGCCAAAGCTGGCCTTTCTTCCAGAACGATTTTGCCGGCCGCATCGCCAACCGCGTCATGCAGACCGCACACGCGCTGCGCGAGAGCGTCATGGCCAGCATTCGCGCCGTCTGGTACATCGGCGCATACGGCGTCATCACGTACGCGCTGATGGCGATGGCCGACTGGCGTTTGGGGGTGCCGACGCTCGTCTGGTTCGCCGGCTATCTCGTCTTCCTCTGGCACTTCGTGCCGCGCATGCGCGATCTCGCGCGCGAAAGCTCAGAAGCGCGCTCGCTCGTCATGGCGCGCGTGGTCGACAGCTACACCAACGTGCTCACGGTGAAGCTCTTCGCGCGGCTTGCCGACGAAGATGCGTATGTGCGCGAGTCGATCGACGAGCACCGCGCTGCCATGCGCCGGCATATGCGGCTCATCACGCGCTTCCATTTCGGCCTCACCGCGATGAACGCCGCGCTCCTCGTTGCCACCGCGACGATCGGCATCTGGCTGTGGGCGAGCGGCGCCGTGGGCGCCGGAGTCGTCGCCGCTGCGCTGCCGCTCACCTGGCAGCTCGCGAACGTGGCCGGCTGGGTGAGCTGGGAAGTCACCGCCATCTTTGAAAATGTCGGCGTGGTGCAGGAAGGCATGCAGTCCATCGCCGTGCCGCATTCCAGCGTCGACAAGCCCGGCGCGCAGCCGCTCGAGGTCTCGCGCGGCGAGATACGGTTCGAGCACGTGCGCTTCGGCTACGGGCGGCCCGAGGCGGTGCTCGAAGGCTTCGAGCTCGGGATCAAGCCCGGCGAGCGCGTCGGTTTGGTCGGCCGTTCGGGCGCGGGCAAATCGACGATCGTCAACCTGCTGCTGCGCTTCTTCGATCTCGAGAAGGGCCGCATTCTCATCGACAGCCAGGACATCTCTCAGGTCACGCAGGAGAGCCTGCGTGCGGCGATCGGCATGGTCACGCAGGATACGTCCCTCCTCCACCGCTCCATCGCGGCGAACATCCGCTACGGCCGGCCGCGCGCGAGCGACGAAGAGGTCATCGCGGCCGCAAAGAAAGCGCAGGCGCATGAGTTCATCCTCGGCTTACGCGACTGGCGCGGCAACGCCGGCTACGCGGCGCACGTCGGCGAGCGCGGCGTGAAGCTGTCGGGTGGGCAGCGGCAGCGCATCGCGCTCGCAAGAGTGATCCTCAAGGACGCGCCGATCCTCGTCCTCGACGAGGCCACGTCCGCGCTCGACAGCGAAGTCGAGCTCGCCATCCAGGAGCAGCTGCTCGACCTCATGGAAGGAAAGACGGTGATCGCCATTGCGCATCGGCTTTCCACCATTGCGCGCATGGACCGGCTCGTGGTGGTGGAGCGCGGAAAGATCGTCGAGAGCGGCACGCACGACGAGCTCCTGCGCCGCGGCGGGCATTACGAGAAGCTCTGGCGCCACCAGTCGGGCGGCTTCCTCGCCGATGACGTGTTTTCCTCCGATATTGCGGAAGACCCGGCTTAGCGTCGCTGCGGCGCTCGTTCTCGCCGCAGCGGGTAGCGCGCACGCACAGCAGTTCGAGTTCGCTTCGCAAGGACAGGCACGCGAGATCCTTGGTCGGCAGGACGCGTACGTTCACTCGACCGCGCCGCGCGAGCGCTCAGTTATCCTGAAAACCGAAGCATCCGTAACGCCCGAGCGTTTCGCGCGAGCCATGGCCGAGACGGCGCTCGAATGGAGCGAGGAGGAGCGCCGCGGCTTCGCAGAGGTGCTGCCGCGGCTGCAACGCTTTCTTGCGCCGATGCGCTGGAAGGCGCCGTCCACCATCCTCCTCGTCAAGGTTTCGGACCGGCTGATGGACGGCTTCCCGCATACGCGGGCGAACGCCATCGTGCTTCCGGAAGGCATGCTGCGCGACGCGCTCGCCAGGCCGGTGCTCATGGACTACCTGATGGCGCACGAGGCGTTCCATGTGCTGACGAGGGCAGATTCCCAACTGCGCGAGGAGCTGTACCGCGCCATAGGTTTTCGCGCGTGCGAGACGACCGAGCTTCCGGCCGTGCTCGCCGAGCAGCGCATCACGAACCCGGACGCGCCCGAAAAGCGGTACGCGATTCGCCTGACCCGCGGCGAGGTCATGCCCTTCGTTCACTTTGTTCCGGAGCCCATCGATGTGACGAAAGGATTCAGCGTTCACGCACGGACGTCGTGGCTGCCCGTCGACCGGCACGATGGCAACTGCCGTGCGCGCGACGAACGCCTCACTACGGACAGCCTGGAAGGACTATACGAACAGGTGGGCCGGAATACCGGTTACCTGATCCATCCGGAGGAGATCCTCGCCGATAACTTCGCGCTGCTCTTCCGTGCCCCAGCCAAAATCGCCTCGCCCGAGGTACCGACCCGTATCGAGCGGATCCTGCGTCGCTAGCGCGGCATGGCCCTTGCTCCGCGGGGTCTGAAAGGAGCTTTTTATGTACATCGTTGCGGCAATGGTGAAGGACGCGCACCAGGCGCGCGGCCTGATCCGCGCCCTCGCGGACGCGGCATTCGAGCGTGAAGAGATCGACATGAGCGGTGGGCCGGTGAGCGGCCTTATGGCGTGCGGAGTCCCGGAAGGCGAGGCGCACGTCCTTGCGGAAGGGATCCGGCGCGGCGGCGCTGTCGTGGCCGTGCGAGCCGACGACGAGATGGAGGCCGAGCAGGCCGCGTTGCTCATGAACCGGCACGGCGCCGTCGACGTCGAGGCATGCTCGACGGGCTGGCGCAGCCAGGGCTGGAGCGGCCGGATTACCGCCCCGGAAGACCGTATCCGCATCGAGCGCTATGCCTATGTATTCGGCGACTATCCCGAGGGCGCCGGCCGGATCTATCGCGATCCGCGCACCGTAGCGTCGCCCTCGATCGATACCCCGGGCGCAGAGCCTGGCGGGCCCTATCACGGCCCCGAGCGCCGGCGCATGGACAAGCCCTACGTTGGGATCAACCGGCGCGCCGTGTAGACGAGCGGAAGGTTTTCTTAGGCGGTTGTCGTTGTTTCGACTAAGTCCCGAATTTAGCTCGGGAATGTGGTAATCTGCGGGTTCTTATCCGCAGCTTCCTCCGTTCCTCGGCAGTTTTCGCCCGCTGAAAGACCGGGCGCAAAAGGATATTCGTGGACAAGCGCAAGACCTGGCGCGAGCAAGAGCAACAGCTGATCGAGAAGTGGAACTCAGCGGCCCGGCGCTACCGGGAGATCATGGCCAGGATCGCCGACGAACAGCCTTTTGCCCCCGCCGGCGCGCCGAGCGACGACATCATGAATCAGGCCGCAGCCGTACGCGCGGAGATCGATGCGCTGCGCAAGACCGTGGCGCGGATGAAGGCGGAATTCAACTCTGGAAAGCGATACTGATGATGAGACTGGTTAAACCCGGCCGCTCGGCGGTCTGGACCAAGGAAAGGATCGACGCGCTCACCAGCGCCGAGGTCCGGCAGCTTCGCGACAACGCGGAGCGGCTCTCCGAAACCGACATCGTCGCGCTGTGCGATGAGATCCTTAAGGCGCGGCCGAGGGGTGCTTCCGCCAAGACAGTCAAAGCCAAGCGGGCGGTAGCATGAGTATCCCCACCGTGGAGCGTCGTCGTTTCAAAGTCGGCAAGTACGACATCATTGCCAATCCCATTCCAAACTCCGCGCACATGCTGCGCTACACCGTGTTCGTCGGCGGCAAGCGCATCGGCGCAACGGTGAGCGTGCCGACCGAATCGGACTGCCGCTTCCTGGAGAAGCCGCCGGTCGTTCCGCCGCTCAAGATCTTCTCGAGCTATCGTCCCGGCCGTCCGAAGAAAGGCAGCCGTCCGCAGGCCCCGAACGAGAGCGGACATACCTCCCGCGAGTCGCTGCCGCTCGATGTCTCGCTCGGCGGCATCCGCGCCTCGACCGAGCGCTAGACCTAAGTAGTCCGAGCGCTAGAACTAAGAGTCGCCCCCGCGAAAGCGGGGGCCAATTTCGTTTTCGCTATCCCAGGTCCTGCGATTCCGGGACGACGATGTAGTACTCGGTGACCTCCACCGGGTAGACGTAGATCACTTCACCTTCCATCGCGCCGGCAAGTTCGTCCGCGCGCTCGAGCTCCATTACAGAGGCGCTCTCGCTCGGCGACGTCGACGAGCCGAAGTTCTCATCGCTCAGAAGTTCCGGCGGGCTCATCTCGGTGGACGCGTGCCCGTGAAAACTGGAGTCCTGCCCCGCGAAAGCGGCGCCCGCGGAAAGCGCCACCGCCGAAAAACCGCAAAGTAATGACTTGGCCAATCTCATGGTCTCTCCTTTGACATGGGATAACCCGAATGCCGCAGGTTGCGTGCCGGGGGCTTTCCTCGTAAGGGAAGTCCCCGCAAAGCGTGTAACCCGCGGGGCCTATCGCTGCAAGACTTCCAGCTAGTCCTGGTCTTCCGCCGCGCCGCCGATGTTCGCGAGGTCCGACTGCTTGATCTTCTCGACGTTGAACTTGGCGGCGCGCTCTCGCATTGTCCTGAGCACTTCGTCGAGCGGCGGCGGATCGCCCTGGATCCAGCGCAGCGGATTGATGCGCGCCACGACGAAACTACGCAGATAGGGACTCACGAAGCCCTTGTCCTTCAGCTTCTTCACGACCTCGCTGACGCGCTCATCGAGGTCCATGAGCATCTGCGCGCGCTTTTCGTGCGTGCGAATCGCCTTGCCGATCGGCTCCTCCGAGAAGGTTTCGAGGCGGCGTACGATGGGGTTGTACGCGCCGCCGGCGAACTTGCCGTTCTTCTCGTAGCAGATGCCCAGCGTGACGAGCGACGCTTCCTCCAAATAGAACGAGAAGCCGGACTCCGCGCGTGAATCGTCCTCGTCCAGCAGGCCGCGATAGATGCGGATCACCTCCAGCGCCTTCTCGCGCAGGTTGTGCGCCTTTTCGGTATTCAGAGCCAGGATCTGCCAGGCGATCTCGCGCCGCGGGACCACCAGCGCGGTGATGGCGCGCGCGCCCAGGCGCCGCATCGCCATCAGCCGGTGCATGCCGTTGGGCGTCCAAAATCCCTTGTCCGGTGCGGTCACGGCGA
>JAICPQ010000287.1 GCA_025929745.1 Burkholderiales bacterium
CCGGTGTCGGTGAACCTGTCGGCGCGACAGTTCCGCCTGCCGGCGCTACACGAGCGCATCAAGGCGCTGGTCGCATCGAGCGGGGTCGACCCGAAGCTGATCGAGCTCGAAATCACCGAGAGCCAGCTCATGCAGGATCCGCATCACGCGATCCTCGTCATGCGCGCGCTTTGCGATGCGGGTATGCGCATCGCCATCGACGATTTCGGCACCGGGTATTCGAGCCTCGCCTACCTCACGCGCTTTCCGATCGACGCGCTGAAGATCGACCGCTCCTTCGTACAGGACATGGTCCGCGACAAGACGATCGTGCGCACCATCGTCGAAATGGCTCACACCCTGGGTTACACGGTGATCGCCGAGGGCGTCGAGACGGAAGAGCAGGCGACGCTCCTGCACCGGCTGCGGTGTGAGCAGGCCCAGGGCTACCTCTTCGCGCAGCCGATGGCCGCGGATAACATCGAGCGCCTTTGCGCCATCGGCCACCGCTAGAAATCTGGAGGCGGAGGTTGGAATCGAACCAACGTACTAGGGCGTTGCAGACCCTCGCATGCTCCCCACTCTGCTACTCCGCCGTGCGGAAATTATTCTCCACAGCCAAATGGCCTATCCGACGTTTGCCGGCGTGGTCCGAAAGGAGGAGTGTGCGGCCTACTGGCGGCGTCAACCTGGCCCGGCCGAGACGCGTCCGCCGTCCTTGATGGGCGTTGCGAACTTGTATTCGATGTCCCAGGGGAAATGGATCCACTTCGTCTGCTTGAATTCCTTGACGAAGGTGTCCACGATCGGGCGCCCAGCGGGCTTCGCGTAGAGACAAGCGAAGTGCGCCCTGGGCAAGAGCTGACGCACCGTCTGTGCCGTCTTGCCGGTATCCACCAGGTCGTCGATGAGAAGGTAGCCATCGCCCTGCCCGCTTACCCCCTTGAGGACCTGGACCTTTCCCTGCTGCTGCGCGGCCGCGCCGGCGTTCCCCGCGTCGTAGCTCGTCACGCAGATCGTGTCGACGAGGCGGATATCGAGCTCGCGCGCGACGAGCGCCGCTGGCACGAGGCCGCCGCGCGTCACCGCGATAATGCCTTTCCAGGGACCTTTCTGATGCAGGACTTCGGATAGGTAGCGCGCGTCGCGGTGCAGCTCGACCCACGAGATGATGATTTCATCTTCATAGGGGATGCGGGCCATGAAGGATTTTAGCGGTTCGACTGGCCGCGGAAAGCCCAGCCGGTAAACCGCGTTTCGACGGCCGCGGTCGCGGCGTAGAGCAGGATGCCGAGCACCGCCAGGACGACGAGCCCGGCGAACACGATCGGCACCTGAAACGCCGCCTGCGCATCGAGCATGAGCTTGCCGATCCCCTTGTTCGCGCCCACCGTCTCGGACACCACGGCGCCGACGAAAGCGAGCGTGATCGCCACTTTCAGCGAGCCGAAGAAGTAAGGCAGCGAGCGCGGAATGCCGACCTTGCGCATGATGTCGAGCTTGGTCGCGCCGAGCGCGCGCAGCACGTCCTCGAGCTCCGGCTCGGTCGTCGCAAGGCCGGTCGCCACGTTGACCACGATGGGAAAAAACGAGATGAGGAATGCGGTGAGCACCGCGGGAATCTCGCCCAGCCCGAACCAGAGGATCAGTACTGGGACCACCGCCACCTTCGGAATCGAGTTGAAGCCGATGAGCACGGGATAGATGCCCGCGTAAAGCGCGCGATGCCAGCCGACGGCAATGCCGAGCAGGAGGCCGAAGACCGTGGCGATCGCGAAACCGGCGAGCGTGGTCCAGAGCGTGACGAACGAGTTGTCCCAGATCGGCTTCCTGTATTGCCACAGCGCGCCGAAGACATCCGAGGGCGCGGGAAGAATGGTGAGCGGCACGTCGAGCGCTTTGCAGAGCGCTTCCCAGACCAAGAAGAGCACGATCACGAACAAGGCGGGCGAGACCACCCGGATGGCGATCTCGCGCCTATCCACGGCCGATCAGCGCTCTCAGTTCGTGGACCAGGTCCTGGAACGGCTGCGTGTAGGTAATGTCGAGGTCGCGCGGCCGCGGAAACGGCACCGCACAGCGTCGCACGATGCGCCCGGGCCGGCTCGACATCACGTACACCGTGTCGGCGAGGTAAACGGCTTCGCGAAGGTCATGCGTGACGAGCATCACCGTCACCTTGCGCGCCGCCTGCAGGTCGCGCAGCGCCTGCCACAGCTCCTCGCGGGTAAACGCATCGAGCGCCGCGAACGGCTCATCCAGAAGCAGCACTTCCGGCTCGTGAATGAGCGCGCGGCAGATCGAAGCGCGCTGCTGCATGCCGCCCGAGAGCTGCCAGGGAAACTGCTCCTCGTAGCCCGCGAGACCGACGGTCGCGAGCAGCGCTTTCGCGCGCTCTGCGAACTGCGGCCGGTCGCGCTTGAA
>JAICPQ010000118.1 GCA_025929745.1 Burkholderiales bacterium
CGCCTGGAGGGGTCCTCGGTCGAACGGAAGGAATCGCGCTCGGCCCAGAACTTCTGGGCTTCGCGCTCGAGCGTGGAGGGATCGTAGGTCTCTTGCATGAGGACTATGCCGCGGAGCGCGGATTATCTCATCCAATAAACTCCCTCCTTACATATGAAGAGGCTGATAGCTGGTCTTGTCCTCGGGCTCGCCGCGCTCCACCGGCTTTCGCGAAGCGACGGTCACACGGTGAGATTGTTTCTCGCACTGCTGCTCGCATGCTTGGTGGCGCCTGCAAGCGGCCAGTCCTGGCCGGCGCGCTCGGTGCGCTTCATCGTGCCCTTTCCGCCTGGCGGTTCCACCGACGTCGCCGCGCGCACGCTCGCGGACAAGCTGACGCGCGCCTTGGGCCAGCAGGTCGTGGTGGACAACCGCGGCGGCGGCGGCGGGGCGATCGGTACGGTGGAAGCTGCGCGCGCGGCGCCCGACGGCTATACGCTGCTCTTTGTCGCCGACCCAGTGATCACGCTGCACCTCGTGGTGAAGAACGTGCAGTTCGACATGCAGCGCGACTTCAGCGCCATCACGCAAGTCACCACGCAGCCGATCGCGGTGGCGGTCCATTCATCGCTGCCGGTGCACTCGGTGCAGGAACTCATCGCGTATGCCAAGGCGAATCCCGGCAAGCTTTCCTTCGCCCATTCGGGTACCGGCAGCGGCCAGCACATGTCGGGCGAGCTTTTCAGCAAGATGGCCGGCATCGACATGGTCCACGTGCCGTACAAAGGCGGCGGACCGGCGGTGCAGGACCTCGTCGGCGGGCAGGTGCCGGTTGGCGTACTCGGGTCGACGCCGCTTATTCCGCACCACAGGGCCGGCCGCATCCGCATCGTCGCGTTCACCTCGAAGGAGCGTTTCCCGCCCATGCCGGAGATACCGACGCTGCACGAGTCCGGCTTGGCCGGCTTCGATACGACGCAGTGGCTCGGCATCCTCGCGCCGAAAGGCACGAGCGCGGAAGTGATCGCACGCGTGCACGCGGAAAGCGCGAAGGCGCTGGCGCTCGCCGATGTCAAGGAGCGGCTCGCGCAAGCCGCGTTGCAGCCGGTGGGCAGCTCCCCGCGCGAGTTCGAAGCGCTGATTCGCGCGGATCTCGAGCGCTGGACCGCAATCGCGAGGGAATTGAAGCTCGAGCCCCAGTAAAATGGGCGCTTGTCGCTTCACCTCGAACACCTCAACCCCGAGCAGCTCTCCGCGGTAACACTGCCGGATGAGCACGCGCTCATCCTGGCGGGCGCGGGCAGCGGCAAGACGCGCGTCCTGACTACGCGCATCGCGTGGCTCGTCAAAGGCGGACGCGTCGCGCCGGCGGGGATCCTCGCGGTGACGTTCACGAACAAGGCGGCGCGCGAGATGCTCACGCGCATCGGCGCCATGATGACGGTCAATCCGCGCGGCATGTGGATCGGCACCTTCCACGGCCTCTGTAACCGCATGCTGCGCGCGCATGCCCGCGAAGCCGGCCTGCCCTCCGCGTTCCAGATCCTGGACTCGCAGGACCAGCTCGCCGCGATCAAGCGGCTGTCGAAGAGCATGAACGTGGACGAGGAGCGCTTCCCGCCGCGCGAACTGCAGTACTTCATCAACGACCGCAAGGAAGAGGGCGTGCGAGCGCGCGACGTGCCGCCTGCCGACGAGAACACGCGCCGGGTCACGGAGCTCTACGCCGCTTACGACGAGCAATGCCAGCGTGAAGGCGTGGTCGACTTTCCGGAGCTGCTGCTGCGCTCCTACGAGCTCCTCGCGCGGAACGAGATCCTGCGCGAGCACTACGCGCGGCGCTTCCGGCACATCCTGGTCGACGAGTTCCAGGACACCAACCGCCTGCAGTATCGGTGGCTGAAGCTTTTCCGCTCGCAGGACGCTCAGTATTTCTGCGTGGGCGACGACGACCAGTCCATCTATACCTTCCGCGGCGCGCACGTCGGCAACATGGGCGACTTCGAGCGCGAGTTCAAGGTGAAGCACGTGATTCGCCTGGAGCAGAACTACCGCTCGCACGGCAACATCCTCGACGCCGCCAACGCGCTCATCGCCAATAACCGCAATCGCCTGGGCAAGAACCTGTGGACTTCGGCCGGCAAGGGAGAGCCGGTGCGCGTCTTCGAAGGCGAATCCGACAACGACGAAGCGCGCTGGATCGTCGAGGAGGTGCAATCGCTCGCGCGCGACGGCACGCGGCTTTCGCATATCGGGGTGCTCTACCGCTCGAATGCGCAGTCGCGCGTGGTGGAGCACGCGCTTTTTTCCCAAGGTATTCCGTACCGGGTGTACGGCGGACTGCGCTTCTTCGAGCGCGCCGAGATCAAGCACGCGCTCGCCTACCTGCGCCTGATCGCCATGCCGGACGACGACAACGCTTTCCTGCGCGTCGCCAATTTCCCGCCGCGCGGCATCGGCGCGCGCAGCATCGAGCAGCTGCAGGACGCCGCGAAGCTAGCCGGTGCCTCGCTCATGAAAGTCGCCGACGGCAAGGCCGCGGCTTTCAAGCGATTGATTGAAGATCTGAGAAGCCAGACCCAGGGCCTGCCGCTCAAAGAGGTCGTCGAAGCGGTGATCGCGAAGAGCGGTCTCATCGAGCACTACAAGAACGAGCGCGAAGGCGCCGACCGTATCGAGAACCTGGAGGAACTGGTGAATGCGGCCGCCGCCTTCACGGAAGAGGAGCGCGTGAACGAGTCGGGCGAGACGATCGACCCGCTGACCGCCTTCCTCACGCACGCCGCCCTCGAAGCGGGCGAACACCAGGCGGGCGACGGGCAGGAGGCGCTGCAGATGATGACGGTGCATTCCGCGAAGGGCCTCGAGTTCGACGTGGTGTTCATCACCGGCCTCGAAGAGGGCCTGTTCCCGCACGAGCAGAGCGTCACCGAGCCCGAAGGCCTGGAAGAGGAGCGCCGCCTCGCGTACGTGGCGATCACGCGCGCGCGCCATCGCCTGTACCTCTCGCACGCGCAGACGCGCATGCTGCATGGCCAGACGCGC
The DNA here is from genome assembly GCA_025929745.1 of Burkholderiales bacterium. Classification (GTDB taxonomy): domain Bacteria; phylum Pseudomonadota; class Gammaproteobacteria; order Burkholderiales; family SG8-39; genus SCGC-AG-212-J23. Next base: position 3,025 of record JAICPQ010000118.1, read on the forward strand.
TACAACATTCCTTCGCGCTTCCTCGAAGAGATCCCGCAGGAGCTCATGAAGTGGCTTACGCCGCGCTTTTCGCGGCAGAAGCCCTTCACTCCGGATTTCTCGCGCCAGACGCGCACCACGCTGCCGCGGCCGGCGCGCGACGTCGGCGGTTTCCGCATCGGACAGAACGTCATGCATCCCAAGTTCGGGCCCGGCGTCATCATCGACGCCGAGGGCCACGGCAACGACGCCCGGGTGCAGGTGAACTTCGGCAACCTGGGCGTGAAGTGGCTCGCGGTCGCGGTCGCTAAGCTCCAAGCCGCGTAAAGTCGCCGGCGAGGCGCCGCGCCGGAAAGCGGGCGGAGAAGCGGCTCCCTTTGCCCGGCTGGCTTTCGATCTCGAGCTTCGCTTCGTGACGCGCAAGGGCGTGCTTCGCGATGGCGAGGCCGAGCCCTGTCCCGCCGGTTTCGCGTGAGCGGCTCCGGTCGACGCGATAGAAGCGCTCCGTGAGCCTGGGAATGTGCTCGGCCTCGATGCCAATGCCCGTGTCTTCGACACTGAAGCGCGCGCCATCGGCGCATTCCTGCCAGGCGAGCGTCACCGTGCCGCCGGCCGGCGTGTAACGGATGGCGTTGCTCACCATGTTGCCGAAGGCGCTCGCGAGCTCGCCCTCGACACCGAGCACATCCGCTTCGCTTTCCTGCTTTAGCATGATCGTGTGCCGTCCGCCGGAAAGCGCTTCGGCGTCGCGCTTCAGCCGTTCCACGAGCGCGCGCATGGGCACGCGGGTGTCGGGGGAGGCCGGGGGCGCGGCGTCCAGCGCGGAGAGGGTCAGCAGGTCGTCGATGATGCGCTGCATGCGTGCGGCCTGCTCCTGCATCATCGCGAGGTAGTCGCGTTGGCGTTGCGGATCGAGCTTGAGCTCGCGCACCGTCTCAAGGAAGCCGACCAGCACGGTGAGCGGCGTGCGCAGCTCGTGCGACACGTTCGCCACGAAGTCGCGGCGCATCGTCTCGACACGCTCGGCCTGCGTGACGTCGCGCGAAAGGAGCAGCTTCTGGTCCTGGCCGAAAGGAATGAGCTGCAGGAGGAGCAATCGACCTTCGCCGCGCGCGATGCGCACGGCGTTCTGCTGCGGGCTTTCCAGATACTCGACGAACTCCGGCTCGCGCACGAGGTTGGCGATGTTCTGGCCGAGGTCCGCGCGCCCATCGAGCTGCAGGTGTCCCTCCGCGGTCAGGTTGCACCACTCGATATGGTTCGCGCCGTCCAGGATCACCACACCGTCGGGCAACGCCTGCACGGCACGCCGCATGCGAACGAGCGCGTCGGCCAGGGCTTCCTCGCGCCGCGCCACTGTCCGCTCGAAGCGGTGCAGGCCGGCGAGCGCCTCATCCCAGACGCCGTCGCCTTCGGGAACTTTGCCCGGGATGGGATGCGCGAGCCAGAAATGCAGTCGCGACAGGTGGCGTGCATGCCAAAGAAGAAGCGCGACGAGGCCGGCGCACAGCATGCCCCAGCCCCATGCCGCGCCGGCGATGCCCCCGATGACCAGCGCTACGAGCGCGAAACCGCCGAGCGCGAGAAGCGTATGGCGATAGATCAATCGGTGCGGAAGGAGTAGCCCGAGCCGCGCACCGTGTCGATGAGCCGGTCGTGGCCGGTGGCCGCCAGCGCCTTGCGCAGGCGGCGAATGTGCACGTCCACGGTGCGCTCTTCGATAAACACGTGGTCGCCCCAGACGTGGTCGAGGAGCTGCGCGCGCGTATAGACGCGCTCCGGGTGCGTCATGAAGAAGTGCAGCAGGCGGAACTCGGAAGGCGCGAGCTCGACGCGCTGTCCGTTAGCGCTCACGCGACGCGTCGCTGGATCGAGGCGCAGGCCTTCGGCCTCGACCGCGTCCCCGGAGAGCTGCGGCGCGCGCCGCCGCAGCACCGCCTTGATGCGCGCGGCGAGCTCCTTTGGCGAGAACGGCTTGGTGAGGTAGTCGTCGGCGCCCGCCTCGAGCCCCGAGATCTTGTCCTGCTCCATCGCGCGCGCGGTAAGCATGAGGATCGGCAGGTCGCGGGTACGCGCGTCGCCGCGCAGCCGACGGGCGAAGGCGAGCCCGGACTCGCCGGGCAGCATCCAGTCGAGCACCAGCACGTCGGGCAGCGCCTTGCGGATCGCCGCCTCGGCTTCCTCGGCGCTGCCGGCCCGCACCACCTGGTGGCCGATGTGCTCGAGGTTGACGGCGAGCAGCTCCTGGATCTGCGGCTCGTCCTCGACCACCAGCACCGTTGCGCTCACGGCGCCACCTTCGTATGGCGCACGTCCGTGCCCTTCACAATGTAGATCACGTACTCCGCCATGTTCTTCGCGTGGTCACCGATGCGCTCGATCGCTTTGGCGATCCAGACGATCTCGAGCGCGGTCGAAATCGTGCGCGGGTCCTCCATCATGTAGGTGATGAGCTGGCGCAGGATCGAGCGGAATTCGGTGTCGATGCCGGCATCGTCGCGGATCACCTCGGCCGCGCCGTCACAGTCCAGACGCGCGAAGCAATCCAGCGTACGCCGCAGCATCGAGATCGCCGCCTCGGCGGCGTGGCGCACCTCGACCACCGGCGGCGCCTGCGCCCCGCCGCGCTCGTGGATGTTCTTCGCCATGCGCGCGATCTTCTGCGCCTCGTCGCCGATGCGCTCGAGATCGGTGACGGTCTTCATGATGGCGAAGATCATGCGCAGGTCGCCCGCGGCGGGCTGGCGGCGCACGATGAGCTGGCTGCAGTCGCCGTCGAGCTCGACTTCCATGGCGTTCACCCGGTGGTCGGCCTCGATAACCTCCTGCGTGAGCACGAGATTGCCGGTCGTGAGCGCGTCGATCGCACGCCGGATCTGCGATTCCACCAAGCCGCCCATCGCGAGCACGCGCGAGCGGATCGAGCCGAGATCGAGGTCGTACTGCTTCGATGCGTGCTCGGTCATCGCCATTAGCCGAATCTCCCCGTAATGTAGTCCTCGGTCTGCTTCATCTTCGGCTTGATGAAGAGCTCGTCGGTGATGCCGAACTCGATCAGGTCGCCGAGGTACATGTAGGCCGTGAAATCCGAAACGCGCGCCGCCTGCTGCATGTTATGGGTCACGATGAGGATGGTGACCCGCTCCTTGAGATCGTGCATCAGCTCCTCGATCGAAGCGGTCGCGATCGGGTCGAGAGCCGAGGTCGGCTCATCGAAGAGCAGCAGTTCCGGGTCGGTGGCGAGCGCGCGCGCGATGCACAGGCGCTGCTGCTGGCCGCCGGAAAGGTTGTACGCCGGCTGGTGCAGCCGGTTTTTCACTTCCTCCCACAGCGCCGCGTCCTGCAGCGCCTGCTCGACCTTTTCCTCGATACGCCGGCGCGAGGACTCGCCGCGCACGCGCAGGCCGTAGGCCACGTTCTCGAACACCGACTTCGGGAAGGGATTGGGCTTCTGGAACACCATGCCGATCCGCATGCGCACCTCGATCGGATCGACGTCGCGCGCGAGGAGGTTGGCATTGTCCGGCTGCAGGATGATCTCGCCCTCGTAGCGGTTGCCGGGGTAAAGATCGTGCATGCGGTTGAAGCAGCGCAGGAAGGTGGACTTGCCGCAGCCGGAAGGCCCGATCAGCGCGGTCACCTTGCGCTCGTGCACCGGCATGGTGATGTTCTTCAGCGCGCGGAAATCGCCGTAATAGAAGGAGAGCTTGCGCGCCTCGGCCTTGGTAGCGAGTAGCTCGCTGACGTGGGTTTCCAGTGCTGACATCATAGCCCTCCTACCATTTGATCTTGCGCCGCAGGCGATAGCGCAGCCAGATCGCGAGGCCGTTCATCGCGAGCGTCATGACCACGAGCACGAAGCCTGCTGCAGCGGCGTTGGCGTGGAACGCCGCTTCCGGGCGCGAGGTCCAGTTGAACATCTGGATCGGCATCACCGTGAATGGCGACATCAGCCAGTCGAACGACAGGAACGGCGGCTCGGACTGCACCGGAGAAGGCGGCAGGAACGCGATGAAGGTGAGCGCGCCGATCGTGATGATCGGCGCGGTCTCGCCGATGGCGCGCGCCATGCCGATGATGATGCCGGTGAGGATGCCGGCCGACGAATACGGCAGGATGTGGTAGCGCACCGTCTGCCACTGCGTCGCGCCGAGCGCGTACGAGCCTTCGCGGATCACCTGCGGGATGGAGCGGATGGCCTCGCGGGTGGCGACGATCACGACCGGCAGGATGAGGAGCGCGAGCGTCAGGCCGGCGGCAAGAATGCTTTGACCAAGGCCGAACTGGTAGACGAAAAGCCCGAGCGCCAGAAGGCCATACACGATCGAAGGCACGCCGGCGAGATTGGTGATGTTGATCTCGATGATGTCCGTGACCCAGTTCTTGGACGCGTACTCCTCGAGGTAGACGCCCGCGGCGACGCCGAGCGGCACCGCGAAGAACGCGGTTGTGAACATCACCAGTGTCGAGCCGACCCAGGCCGAGAGAATGCCGGCCTGCCCGGGGCGACGCGACGGATAGTTGGTGAAGAAGTCCCATGACAGCCGTCCGAAGCCGTCGAGCGCCATGTCGACGAAGAGCGCGGTAAAAGTCAGCACGCCGATCATCAGCGCAGCCAGGCCGACGAGCGCAAAAATCGCGTCCCAGCGCTTGTGCGACGCGATCAGGGCGCGGATCTGGGCGGGATTGGCGACGGGATTGGCGGCAGCCATCTCAGTAGGCCTCGCGGAAGCTCTTGCGCAGCATGTGGCCGCCGATATTGCAGACCAGGGTGAACAGCATCAACGTGAGGCCCGCGGCGAAGATCGTCTGGTAGCCGATCGAGCCGTGCGGCAGGTCGCCGAGCGCTACCTGCACGATGAAGGCGGTGATGGTGGCGGCGGGCTCGAGCGGGTTGAAGGTGAGGTTGGGCTGCATGCCGGCGGCCACCGCGAGGATCATGGTCTCGCCGACCGCGCGCGAGATCCCCAGGATGTAGGCCGAGGCGATGCCGGAAAATGCCGCGGGCACCACCACCTTGACCGCGGTCTGGAAGCGCGTCGCGCCCACCGCGTAGGACCCCTCGCGCAGGCTCATCGGCACCGCGCGCATTGCGTCCTCGGAGATCGAGCTCACGTACGGGATGATCATGATGCCCATCACGATCCCGGCCGAGAGCAGGTTGAACCCCGGCAGCTCGGGATAGATCATCTGCAGCAGCGGCGTGACGAAGA
>JAICPQ010000212.1 GCA_025929745.1 Burkholderiales bacterium
GTCGACCTCGACCTCGCACACGTAGGTGCCCGCCGGGAAGGTGAAGTTGGTGGGATCGTAGAACGCGTTCTCATTCAGGCCCGGCTCGAGCTTGTCGAGCGGGTAGTTGTGCGGGACGTAGGCCGCGAACGCCACTTCGCCGAAGCTTTTCTTCCGGTCGGTGCCCGCGACCTTGAACTCACCGCGGTCGTACTCAATGTCGGACTCGGATGCTTCCAGGAGGTGCGCGGCGATTTTCTTTCCCTTGGCGACGATCTTGTCGAGCGCCTTGACGATCGCCGTGCCGCCGACCGCGATCGAGCGCGAGCCGTATGTGCCCATGCCGAAGAGCACCTTCGAGGTATCGCCGTGCACGATGTCGACGGCCTCGATCGGTAGGCCCAGGCGGTCGGCCACCACTTGCGCGAAAGTCGTCTCGTGGCCCTGGCCATGCTGGTGCGAGCCGGTGAATACCGTCACCGTCCCGGTCGGATGCACGCGGATCTCGCCCGCTTCGAAAAGCCCTGCGCGCGCGCCCAGGCTTCCGGCCACGTTCGAGGGCGCGATGCCGCAGGCCTCGATATAGCAGGCGTAGCCGATGCCTCGCAGTTTTCCCCGGCGCGCCGAGTCTTCCTTCCTTTTTTGAAAGCCAGAGACGTCGGCGAGCTTGAGCGCGGATTCCAGTGTCGCTTCGTAGTTGCCGGTGTCGTAACAAAGCGCAACCGGCGTCTGATACGGAAAAGCGCGGATGAAGTTGCGGCGGCGAACCTCTACCGGGTCCATCTTCAGTTCGCGCGCGGCCGTTTCCACGAGACGCTCAACCACGTAGGTGGCCTCCGGCCGGCCGGCGCCGCGGTAGGCATCGACCGGCGTGGTGTTGGTGAACACCGCGGTCACTTCGCAGTAGATGTGCGGCGTCGTGTACTGACCGGCGAGCAGGGTCGCGTAGAGGATGGTGGGGATGCAGGAGGCGAACGTCGAGAGGTACGCACCCAGGTTCGCCGTGGTCTTCACGCGCATCGCGAGGAACTTGCCGTCCCGGTCGAGCGCGAGCTCCGCGACCGTGAAGTGGTCGCGCCCGTGCGCGTCGGACAGGTACGCTTCGGAGCGGTCCGAGGTCCACTTCACCGGGCGATTGAGCTTCTTCGCCGCCCAGGTCACGACCACGTCTTCGCCGTAAAGGTAGATTTTCGAGCCGAAGCCGCCGCCCACGTCGGGCGCAACGACGCGCACCTTGGTCTCCGGCAGCCCGAGCACGAACGCCGTCATGAGCAGGCGCTCGACGTGCGGGTTCTGACTCGCCACGTACAGCGTGTAGCTGTCCTCGGCGCGCGAATAGGTCGCGTTCGCGGCGCGCGGCTCGATCGCGTTCGGCACGAGGCGGTTGTTTACGAACTCGAGCTTGGTGACATGCGCCGCCTTGGCAAAAGCAGCGTCGACGGCGTTCTTGTCCCCGAGCGCCCAGACGTAGCAGGTGTTGTCCGGCGCGATATCGTGGATTGCCTGCGCGGAGCGCGCCTTGCGCGCCTCGACCACGGCAGGCAGTACGTCGTAGTCGACCTCGATGCTCTCGGCCGCGTCGCGCGCCTGTTCCAGGGTTTCGGCGATCACGACGGCGACGCGCTCACCGACATGGCGCACTTTGCCTTGGGCAAGCGGAGGATACGGCGGCTCCTTCATGGGCTTGCCGTTCACGTCGGTGATGAGCCAGCCGCACGGCAGGCCGCCGACCTTGGCGGTAGAAAGGTCTTCGCCGGTGTAGACCGCGAGCACGCCCTTATGGCGCTTGGCGGCGTCGGCATTGATAGTCTTGATCTTCGCGTGCGCGTGCGGCGAGCGCACGAACGCGGCATAGGTCTGGTTCGGCAGCGCAACATCGTCCGTATAGACGCCCGTGCCCGTCAGGAAGCGGTAGTCCTCCTTGCGCTGGATCCTTGCACCGATGAGCGGGGCGTTCATATTTTGCCTCCCATCGCGCGCGCGCCGGCCATGATGCTCTTCACGATGTTGTGGTAGCCCGTGCAGCGGCAAAGGTTGCCTTCCAGCGCCTCGCGAACCTCCTGCTCGGTCGGATTAGGGTGGCTCTTCGCGAAATCGAGCGCATTCATCACCATGCCCGGTGTGCAGAACCCGCATTGCAGGCCGTGGTTCTCCTTGAACGCCTGCTGCATTGGATGCAGCGTTCCGTCGGGCTTGGCCACGCCCTCAATGGTCATGATGTCGGCGCCTTCAGCTTGCATTGCAACAATCGAGCAGCTCTTGATCGCGCGGCCGTTCATCAGCACGGTGCATGCACCGCATTGCGCCGTATCGCAGCCCACGTGCGTGCCGGTAAGCCTCAGGTTTTCGCGGATATACGTGACAAGCAGCGTGCGCGCCTCGACGTCGGCGGAAACGGGCTTGCCATTGACCTTCATGGATACTTTGATTGTCACGCGGGCCTCCTCCGGGGGGAGAAAAGATCGTAGCGCGGCGGTATTATTTGCGCTACTCCCCATGCGCCTGCTCATCGTAGAAGACGACGCACCGCTTGCTTCCGGATTGCAGCGCATCCTTGAGGCCGAGGGCCACGCGGTCGACGTGACTCCGCGTGGCGAGGACGCCGTAAGCGCGGCCTCGAACGAGCGCTTCGACCTCGTCATCCTGGACATCGGTTTGCCGCAGATGGACGGCTTCGAGGTGCTGCGGCGCCTGCGCGCCACCGCGTCCGACAAGACCGGACCGACGCCGGTGCTCGTGCTCACCGCGCGCGACGCGGTCGAGGATCGCGTGCGCGGCCTCGACCTCGGTGCCGACGATTACATGGTGAAGCCGTTCGCCATGCCCGAGCTGACCGCGCGCGTGCGCGCTCTCCTGCGCCGCTCGCAGGCGCACGGCGGTCCGCGCATCGCGCACGGCCCGCTCACGCTCGATACCGTCGCGCGAAGGGCTTTTCTGAAAGGCGAACCATTGGAGCTCGCGGCGCGCGAGTGGGCGGTGCTGGAAGTCCTGCTTGCCAAGGTGGAGAAGATCGTTTCCAAGGAAGCGATCATCCAGGCGGTCGCCGGCTGTGGCGATGACCTCTCGCCGAACGCGATCGAGGTGTACGTGTCGCGCCTGCGCTCCAAGCTCGAGCCGGCCGGTATCCGCATCCGCACTGTGCGCGGCTTCGGCTACATGCTGGAAGAGTACAAATAAAAGACGCAAGCCGACGCGCGACCCGACGCGCCCGCAGCCTCCGGGCGCACCTGCTGCGCCTGCTTCTTCCCCCGATCGCCGCGCTCCTCGCGCTTGGTGCCGTCGTCGCGTACTACCCGTCGATCGAGCCTGCCACGCAGGCCTACGACCAGGCGCTCGTCGATATCGGGCTTGCGCTTGGCTCGCACGTGCGCGTCACCACCACCGAGTATCGGTTCGACGTGCCGGCCGCGGTGGAGCAGGTGCTGCGCACCGATCGGTTCGACAGCATCTACTACCGCGTGGTGAGCCCCGCCGGGATGGAGATCGCCGGCGATGCGGATCTGCCCGCGCCGCCGGGCGATCAGATGGCGCACAACACAACCTATCGCGGCGCAGCGGTACGCGTGGTGTCGGTGCAAGCGCCGTGCGGACGCTCCGCTTGCACGATCCTCGTCGGAGAGACGATGGTGAAGCGCGAGCACCTTGCGCGCGATCTTCTTCTGCAGAGCCTGTTCCCGGAATTCCTGATCGCGCTCGCCACGATGGTCATCGTCTGGTACGGCGTGAAGTGGGGATTGAAACCGCTGGCGCGCCTTTCCGAGGAGATTAAGGCGCGTTCGGCGGGTGACCTCCGGCCGATTGACGCTGCAGCGGCGCCGGAAGAGACCCGGCCGCTGGTCGCCGCGCTGAACGGCCTGCTCGCCGAAGTGTCGGCGGCGAGCAGCCACCAGCAGCGCTTCATCGCCGATGCCGCGCACCAGCTGCGCACGCCGCTCGCCGGCCTGCAGGCGCATACCGAGCTCGCGCTCGCGCAGCCCATGCCGCAAGCCTGCCGCGCGCAGCTCGAGCAGGTCCACAAGGCGACGATCCGCACCGCGCGCCTCGCCAATCAGCTGCTCGCGCTGGCGCGCGCCGAGCCGGGCGCGCGTTCTCTCATGGCGACGCTGGACCTGAAGAACATCGCGGGCGGCGAGGCCGAAGCGTGGGTGCGCCAATCGCTTGCACGCGATATCGATCTGGGTTTCGAGCTCGAGCCGGCGCCGGTGGATGGCGATGCGTTCCTGCTGCGTGAAGCGCTTTCGAATCTCGTGCACAACGCGCTCGAATATTCCGCACGCGGGGGCCGCGTCACTGTGCGCACCGGCCGGCGCAACGGGCATGCATTTCTCGAGGTGGAGGACGATGGTCCCGGCATAGCGCCCGCCGAGCGCAGCCGCGTCCTCGAGCGGTTCTACCGCGTGCCTGGGACTCCGGGTACCGGCAGCGGCCTCGGCCTCGCCATCGTGCGCGAGATCGCCGCCAGTCACGCCGCGAACATTTCCATCGCGGATGGTTCGTTGGGTGGCTGCCGAGTTGAGATAACATTTCCGCATGGATAGCGTTGATATCGAAGTTTTGCGCACCGCCGACGAGTGGCGCCGGAGCGGGCGCAAGGTAGCGCTCGGCACCATCGTGAAAACCTGGGGCTCGGCGCCGCGCCCGATCGGCGCCATGGTCGCCGTGCGCGACGATGGACAGGTGGTGGGCTCGGTGTCCGGCGGCTGCGTCGAAGACGACCTCATCGACAAGATCAAGGACCGCTCCATGGCGGCCGAGAAGCCGGA
>JAICPQ010000222.1 GCA_025929745.1 Burkholderiales bacterium
CTTGGATACTTCGGTTCGCTCCCGGGCAGGCCGACGAGCTTGAGCAGCTCGGTGACGCGCTGGCGGATCTGCGCGCGCGGCAGGCGGCGGTTGGTGAGACCGTAGCCCACGTTCTCCTCGACGGTGAGGTTCGGAAAGAGCGCGTACGACTGGAACACGATGCCGTAGTCGCGGCTCGCAGGCGGCAGCGCCGAGATGTCGCGCCCGTTCTGGATCACGCGCCCGCGCGTCTGCGTCTCGAGCCCGGCGATGATGCGAAGGAGCGTGGTCTTGCCGCAGCCCGAGGGGCCGAGCAGGCAGACGAACTCGCCCTGCGCGACGGAGAGGCTGACCCCGCGCAGCGCGACGAAGGCGCCGAAGTGCTTCTCGACGCCTTCGACCCTCAGCGCCTCACTTCGGTTCGGCTTTTGCGTTATAGCGCTTGTTCCATTCGGCGAGGATGCGGTCGCGGTTCTTCGCGGCCCAGCCGAAGTCGTTCTTCACCAGCATCTGCTCGTAATTCGGCGGCAGGTTCGGCAGCGGCTTTGCCACTCCGGGCATGGCGACGATGGCGTAGTTCTTGGCGTACACCTCGTTCGCTTCGCGCGTGGTGACCCAGTCCATGACCTTGCGCACATGGTCCTGCTTCTTGGAGGCTTTCATGATGGCCGCGGCTTCCATGTCCCAGCCCACCCCTTCCTTCGGGAAGATGAGCTCGACCGGCGCGCCGGATGCCTTCGTGGCATTCGCGCGGTACTCGAAGGAGATGCCCATCACGAACTCGCCGGCGCCCGCCTGGCGGCAGGGCTTCGATCCGGAGTGAACGTACTGCGCGATGTTCTCGTGCAGCGCGTCCATGTACTTCCAGCCCTCGGCCTCGCCGTAGAGCTGCAGCCACGCGGTGACGTCGAGGAAGCCGGTGCCGCTCGAGGCCGGATGCGGCATGGTGATCTGGCCCTTGTAGACCGGCTTGAGCAGGTCCTTCCACGACTCCGGCTTCGGCAGGTTGCGCTTCTTCGCTTCCACGGTATTGAAGCAGATGGTGGCGCCCCACACGTCCATGCCGACCCACATCGGCGGCTTCTTTGCGTCGACGAAGCGCGGATTGAGCTTCTCAACCCCTTTCGGCGAGTACGGCGTGAGCATGCCTTCCTGCTCCAGCACGAGCAGGCTGGTCGCCGCGAGGCCGAGGATCATGTCGGCCTGCGGGTTCGCCTTCTCGGCGAGAAGCTTCGCGGTGATGACGCCGGTCGAGTCGCGTACCCAGCGGATCTCGACGTCCTTCACCATCGACTCGATCGAGTCCTTGAATGCTTTCAACTGATCGGTCTCGAGCGCGGTGTACACCAGAAGCGGCGTGCGCTGCGCCATCGACAACGGCGCGGCCGCGGCAAGGACAAGCAGGGTGACGAACTGCAGGACTTGCTTCAACATGATGGTTTCTCCTCCCGTCGGTATCGTAAATGAAACAGGGATTGCAAGGCGAACTTTCCAGCTTTCTCGCCGCCTACCGGCCGGGCTGGAGTCTGCCGCGGCCGTTTTACGGGCATGAGACGGTCTACCGCGCCGATCTAGAGCACATCTGGCGCAAGGGATGGCTCTTCGCCGGGCATGCCTGCGAGATCCGCAACCTGGGCGACTGGCTCACGCTCCAGGTGGAGACCGACTCGCTCATCGTGATCCGCGGTGAAGACGGCGCGGTGCGCGCGCTGCACAACGTCTGCCGCCACCGCGGCTCGCAGATCGTGGCGCCGGGCCGCGGCTCAACCAAGCGCCTCGTCTGCCCCTACCACCAGTGGACCTACGATACCAAGGGCGCGCTCACCTTCTGTCGCGGCATGCACGAGCTCGACAAAGCCGAGTTCAGTTTGAAGAAGGTGCAGTGCGAGGTGGTTGAAGGCCTCATCTTCATCTCGCTCGCCGAGAACCCGGCGCCCTTCGCCGCGGCACGCGAGCTGATGGCGCCGTATCTCAAGCCGCAGGGACTGGAGCGCGCCAAGGTCGCGAAGCAGGTCGACTACGAGATCCACGCGAACTGGAAGCTGGTCTGGGAGAACAACCGCGAGTGCTTCCACTGCAACATTAACCACCCGCAGTACATCAAGGCGAACTGGGATCACTACAACGCCGACGACACCACGCCTGAAATAAAGGAGTCCATAGCGCGCGCCGTTGCAAGGTCCGAAGCAAAGTGGGCGGACGCGGGCCTTGCGGTTTCGCATCGAGAGACCGGCATGACCCAGTTCCCGGATGCGGAGCGCGGCATCTGGTATTCGGCCAATCGCACTGCGCTCGTCGCAGGCTGGGTGAGCGAATCGATGGACGGCAAACAGGTCGCGACGCTCATGGGTGGCTATAACGATGCGGACGTCGGCACGCTGCGCGCGCGCACGCTACCCAACTTCTGGAACCACTCGAGCTGCGACCACGGCGTTAGCACGCTGCTTCTACCCTCCGGCCCGCGCACAACGTTGGCGCGCGTCACCTGGCTCGTGCATGAGGACGCGGTCGAAGGAAGGGACTATCAGCTCGAGAGGCTCATGCCGTTCTGGCAGCTCACTTCCGAGCAGGACTGGGCGATCTGCGAGCGTCAGCAAAAAGGCGTCGATTCGAGCGCCTACGAGCCCGGCCCCTACTCGAAGTACAAGGAGTACAACGTCGATGCCTTCGTGCGCTGGTACGTGAAGACGCTGGCGGCGGGGGCAAGCGCCTGAAAGCAGAGGTCGTCATCATCGGGGGCGGTGCGATCGGCTGTTCGATCGCCTATCACCTTTCCAGGTTTTCCAAGAAAGAAGTCCTGCTTGTCGAGAAAGCGCAGCTGACGCACGGCTCGACCTGGCATGCTGCCGGCCTCGTCGGGCAGCTGCGCTCGAAGCGAAACCTCACGCGGCTCATGCAGACCAGCGTCGCGCTCTACCGGACGCTCGAGCGCGAGACCGGGCAGCCGATCGACTGGCGCGAGGTGGGCAGCGTGCGGCTCGCCTCCTCGCAGGAGCGCTGGTCGGAACTCAAGCGCGCGGCGACCACCGCGCGCGGCTTCGGCTTCGAGATGCATCTCATCTCGCCGCGCGAGGCGCAGGAACGCTTTCCGCTCATCACGCTGGAGGGCATCGTCGGCGCGGCCTGGGTGCCGAGCGACGGCTACGTCGATCCCTCCAGCCTCGCCCAGGCGCTCGCGAAAGGCGCGCGCGCCGGCGGCGTGAAGATCCTGCAGGAAATACTCGTCACGGGTTTCGAGAATCGCGATCGGCGTGTCACGCGCGTCATCACGAACAAGGGCGCCATCGACTGCGAAACGGTCGTCATTGCCGCCGGCATCTGGTCGCGCGCCGTCGGCAAGCTGATGGGCGTCAGCATTCCGGCCGCCGCGCTCGAGCACCAGTACGTGGTGACCGAGCCGCTCAAGGAACGCGATCCCAAGCTGCCCACGCTGCGCGACCCCGACAAGAATTTCTATCTCAAGCCGGAGGTGGGCGGCTTTGCCGTCGGCGGCTGGGAGATGGGCACGCCTTCGTTTCATCCGAGCGGCGTGCCCTTCAGCTTCGCGCAGGAGCTGCTCGCGCCGCACATGGAGCGCTTTGAGGAGATCGCGCTCGCCACGGCCGAGCGCATTCCGGCGTTCGGCGAGCTCGGCTTCAAGCAGCTCATCAACGGCCCGATCCCGGTCTCGCCCGACGGCGAGCCGATCATGGGGCAGGCGATCGAGCGCGACAACGTCTTCGTCGCGTGCGGCTTCACCTCGGGCATCGCCGCCGCGGGCGGGGCGGGCCGCGCCATGGCCGAGTGGATCCTGCAAGGCACGCCCGAGATGGATCTCTGGCCGTTCGACCTGCGGCGCTTCGGCGATTTTCACTCGGGCACGCGCGCGCTGCACGAGCGCGCCGTGCATGCGTATGGCTCGTACTACAAGCTGCACTATCCCGGCGAGGAGCTCACCGTCGCGCGCGACGCGCGCCGCAGTCCGCTCTGGCCGATCCTCAAGGAGCGCGGCGCGGTCTACGGCTCGAAATTCGGATGGGAGCGACCTAACTGGTTTGGAGGATCCGCTGACCAACCGAGCTTCGAAGAGAAGCCGAACTGGTTCGACGCCGTGGCCGCAGAGCATCGCGCCGTGCGCGAGCGCGTCGCGCTTTTCGACCAGAGCTCGTTCAGCAAATTCGAGCTCGCCGGGCGCGGGGCCCGCGACGCGCTCCAGCGCATCGCCGCCAACGACCTCGCCAAAGCCGACGGCGCGGTCGTGTACACGCAGCTTTGCAACGAGCGTGGTGGCATCGAGGCCGATCTCACGATCGTGCGCCTCTCGGCCGAGCGCTTCTACATCGTCACCGGCTCGGGCTTCGCC